>JACJYK010000001.1:0-300000 GCA_020636135.1 Lewinellaceae bacterium | reverse complement strand
ACTGGGTAATAAGGACCACGCCAATCCATAACGTGAACGTAGCGAACGACATGGCGATACCCCGGGTCTTGGTCGGGAATATTTCCGAGATGATCACCCATGGAATAGGTCCAAGAGATGAAGCAAAGCTGGCGATAAATCCCAGAATGAAGAACAACAGCAGAGGTCCTGAATTCAACTCAAAATGAAATACGATGCCCACCCCGATCAGACAGATGGCCATCCCGGAAACACCCCACAACAACAACTTGCGGCGGCCCACCTGGTCGATGAATTTGATGGCCACAAAGGTGAAGATGGTATTGATGATCCCGATGATCAGGGTCTGAAACAGCGCTGAGTCGGTGCCGAAACCAACATTTTTAAATATTTCCGGCGCGTAATAGATGATGGCGTTGATCCCGGTTATCTGAGAGAACAAAGCCAGAAACATACCAACCAACATCGCTGTCCGTAACCCGGGGGCAAACAACTCTTTGATGGTGCCTTTTTCCTGACGCAGGGTAGACTTTACTTCGTCCAGCACAGCTGCTGCCTTTGCTGGTCCGTTGATACGTTCCAAGATGCCCAGTGCTTCCTGATCCCGGTTTTTCCCGGCCAGCCAGCGCGGGCTTTCGGGCACAAAGAATAGGGCGACCAAAAACAACAGTGCCGGTATCGCCTCTGACCCCAGCATCAGACGCCAGCCGGTCTCCAGATTCCAGGCTTCACTGCCCATGCCGGCGATCTTTAGATTGACAAAATAGATCAGGTTGATTCCCAGCACAATAGCCAACTGGTAAAGGGTTACCAGCATGCCGCGCTTATCGGCAGGAGCCAGTTCAGAGATGTACATGGGTGACAGCATGGAGGCGGCGCCTACGCCTACCCCACCGATAAACCGTGCCAGTACAAACTGGGTCAGGTTATTGGGAAGCGCTGATCCGATGGCAGAAATGGCAAACAGCACCGCCGTAACCAGTAAGACCTTTTTACGCCCAAGGCGGTCACTCAGGAAACCGGCAAACATGGCTCCGAATACACAGCCCCAGATGGCACTGGAAGCCGCCCATCCGGTCAGGGCAGGAGTCAACTGGAATTTAGTCTCGATGGAACCGATGGCTCCGGCGATTACGGCAGTATCGTAACCAAACAACAAACCTCCCAGGGCTGCTACTGCTGTGATGAAGTACACATAGCGCACACCCGATGCGCCCGGATTATTGGTTTTCATTTCTGACATAGGCTTTAATCGTGGCTATTTGCTTTCCTTCACTTGGCCCGTACGGACGGACCGTATATTTTCCGATTCGGGCGGGCAGGATAAATGCTTCCGCATAGTTGACCACAAAGGGGGCAAATGCAGACTCCGGGCTCTCCACGATGGCCTGATCTCCTTCGATCAGCATCATTACATTGAGGTTGCCTTTGGTATCGTGATCCACCGGTCCCGTCTGCCAGTGCCGGCGGGTCTCGATGAATTCCAACTCATGCAAGCCCGTGGATTCTTCCCGGTAGCCGGAACATTTATGAAGTGTCCGGGTGTGATTGATCAGGTTGGACCGGGTCCACTCCTTTTGCCGGTCCCACTGCATCACGTCCAGTCCGCGGTCGATGTTGATGGGTCGAGGCTTGCCATCCATCCCCAGTCGCCCCCAATCCCACAGTTTAAAGGTGAAGATGTAAGGAGTGGCGCTGATCTCCAGGACCATGCAACCTTTGCCAGAGCAATGGATGGTACCGGCTGGTATCAGGAAATGGTCGTGCTTCTTAGCCGTCCAACACTCTACATATTTTTCGGCATCAAAAGTACCAGAGTCCTGTGCCTGACGTAAGTCCTCAATTACCTCCGAGGGGTCTACCCCGGTCTTGAATCCAAGATAGACCTTGGCTTCTTCATCAGCATCCAGGATGTAATAGCTCTCGTCCTGGGTATAATTCAGCCCGAATTCACGCTTGATATATTCGGTCAGCGGATGTACTTGCAGACTGAGATTACCTCCGTGGATGGTGTCCAGGAAGTCAAAGCGGATCGGGAACTCTTCGCCAAACCGGCTGCGAACCTGCCAGCCGAGCAGTTCATCCGGCCGAAAGAAAACTGCATTGATGGAAGGCATCTCAAAGAGGTCACCGCCAATATCCAGGAGCAGGCTATTCTCTTCCGGCACACAGTTGAAACACCACGCAAAATTGGGTGCTTCGGGATCAAGGTCAAACTGCCTGCGCATCCATTCCCCACCCCAGGGCCCCGGATCGAAGAAAGGAACCACACTAAAGGGTTGTGCGACCGTTTGATCCAGCGCCGCAGAAAACGTCAAGGCAGTGATCATTTTGGGCGTTGTAGTATTGGTATCGATCCAGAAATCCCATTGATCCACATACCGGCGCTTTAGTTCATCGCATACCCGCCAGTCAATGAAATAGCCTCGCTTATACAGGGTTTCAAAAGGATCAGAGGCATTGTTAAGCCCCAGACTAGCAACCTGTTTCTTGCGCATGCGCAGCTGGATCTCCCAGCGGGCCATGTCGCAATAGACATTCAGGCCGGGAAGACCTGCCGTCACGAGCGAAGCTCCTGGTCCGACTACGAAAACAATGTCCGGTGATTCCTTTAATTCCAGCCTGGCTCGTTTAACTTTATCCGGATCCATAAAATTTTCCATGGTCAGATGGGACATCCGGCCAAAAATCCGGTCTTCGGTAGCATCTTCACGGGTTAGCGCCCGGATGTATGTTTCCCCAAAAAATGAATCTGAGGATGAGACGATCCCGGCCTTCCCGAAGTGGGTTTTCAATACGGCAATTATCCCGTTCACATCTGTGCCGTGATAACATTCTATGGTAATCAGACGGTCATTCCGTTCCCGTACCGCCGTGTCCAGTTGCTCCAGGATGGTTTCCCAGCCGGTATAGCATGGATGGTCGCCCGATATCTTTACTGCTGGGTATTTCGTAAATGTCATTCTTGCCTGTTAGGTTCTAGTAACCGGTGTTCTGCGTCAAATTAGGGTTCAGCCCCCGCTCCCGTTGTGGGATCGGCAGCAAGTTGTGAAATGCCTGAGGGTGGACATTGAGTTTCCCGGAGGCATTCACCGTTTCGACCAGCTTACCCATACGCACCAGGTCGTGGTAGCGCTGTCCTTCCATAACAAATTCCCACTGCCGTTCCTGCAGGATAGCATCCCGGAATGACTGATAATCAAGCCCTGACAAATCCGGCAATATATTCTGCTCTACCGTCCCGTTGAAACGCGCCCGCTTGCGGATGGTATTGATCATTTCATACGCTTTGGTGGTTGGACCATGATTCATCTCATTGAGCGCTTCGGCATAAATGAGCATCACATCCGCCAGCCTGAGGTAGATCACATCCGAGTCGGTATTGTTGCCCCGCGGCTCCGCCTGCTGATCCCAGAATTTTCCGAAATAAGGATCAAAATTGACAGTGGTGCCATCGCTGTAGGTATAGGAAGTAATGAAGGTCACTTTCTTACGCTGGTCCTGCGGGTCGAAACTGTTATACAATTTATCCGTAGGCCGCTCCCAGCCGAAGGCATTTTCAGGGCCTTCTCCATTTTTGTTGAGGTTGGGTGGCAGCAGGCGAACATGGTACTGATTGGGTTTGAACCCCTGGCTTAGTGTGCCGCTGTAGTTTACGGCGAAGATGATCTCTCCGGAGTTGGCATTGGCAATCTTGAACAGGTCGGCAAAATTATCAAAGAGCTTGTAGGCTCCGGAGTTGATAACGATCTCTGCCTGTTTGGCAGCAGCATCGTATTCGCCCATTTCAAGATATACTTTTGACAACAGCGCAGTGCAGGCGAGTGGTGTTGGCCGGCCCATCCCTACGCGATAGGTCGAACTGAGGTGATCCCTGGAGTCTTCCAGGTCGGTGATGATGGCGGCATAGATCTTATCGACCGGATCTCTGGGCACGATGGCATCGGCCAGGTCTGAAGTCTCTTTGAGGATCAAAGGAGCCTCACCATAGAGCCGGACGGCTTCAAAGTACATCATGGCCCGGATGAACTGCGCTTCTGCCACCAGATGATTCCGCCGGGTCACATCCATGTCGATGAGAGGTACCCGGTCGATCACTACATTGGCGGCATAGATGGTCTTGTACAGGTCCTGCCAATAGAGTTCGATCCGCTCGTTCTCAGCGGTGAAAGTAAATTCACTGAGCGTGCGGTAATCCTGATTGGCAATGGTTTCAAGGGCATTATCGGATAATATATCCATGAACACCCAGTAGTCGTTAAAGAAAATCCCACCAAATCCGCGTTCAAAAATGCCTTCGGTACCTACGGTCAGGTATTCGTAGAGGGCATTGGTTGCCGCTACCGCATCACTCTCGGTCTGATAAAAATTAGCCGAATTGATGACGGATTCAGGGGTCTCCTTCAGAAAGTCACAGCTGGGCATGGCAAGCAACAACATGCACACACTCAGCCCTATTTTTATTGTTTTCATCAAAATCCCACGCTTAATCCTGCTGAATAAATCTTCGATGTTGGATAGGACCCAAAATCAGCCCCAAATGCAATGGGGTTGCTCGCAAACCGGTTGACCTCCGGATCGTACCCGGTATATTTGGTAATGGTAACCAGGTTCTTACCGCTAACGAAGACTTTGCAGGAGTTGAATGAAATGTTTTTCTTCTTCAGGATATCTTTTAAATCGTACGACAGGGTAATGTCTTTCAACCGCACATAAGACCCATTTTCCACCTGGTGGTCAGATAGGGTGTTCACCCGCGGCGATACATTGGCTCTTGGGTAGGTATTGCTGGGATTGTCAACTGTCCAGCGCTCCAGTGCAGCCGTCGAGTTATTCTGATTGCCATCGAAACTCTCCAGCGTGAATTTGTTGAAATTGACCAGCTCATTGCCTACCACACCCTGAATGAAAAAACTCAGGGTAAGATTCTTGTAAGCAAGGCTGTTGTTCATCCCGAAGCTGAAATCCGGGTTCGCATTGCCTAGTGGCACAATGTCCAGTTCATTGAGCTTGCCGTCCCCATTTTGATCCACATATTTGCGATCACCTTGTGATGGCCGGTAGTCGTTAAAATACGGCACCTGTTCCGGGTCTTCATTCGACTGGATGATGCCATCGGTCTGGTAGCCATAGAAGGTGCCGATGGGCTGTCCGGCCCGGATCACGGTCCAACCGGTAATACCCAGCAATGGTTCGGCAGGGATGCCTTCATCACTATTCAGGTCAAGTACTTTGTTCCGGTTGAACGCCATATTAAAGCTGGAATTCCAACCCAGCACTCCGGTTGTATTCACGGTATTGACGGAGAATTCAAACCCGCGGTTTTCCATCGTACCTACATTAAAGAATGCCGATGAAAATCCGGAGGTATATGGCACGGGAGCATTGAGAAGCAAATCACTTGTTTTTTTATAATACACGTCGGCAACCAAGGAGATACGATTGTTTAAAAATCCTACATCCAGACCCAGGTCATACTGGGTAGTCGTTTCCCACTTCAGGTCGTCATTCTGCCGCGTTGCCGGACCTGAACCTTTGGCTATCTCTTTCTCTCCAAAATAAGCCTCGGTCGTTTCCAGCAGTCCCAAGGAACTGTAGGGAGGTATGCCTTCGTTTCCGACGATGCCAAATCCCGTACGCAGTTTAAAGTCGCTGAGGTAATCCACATTTTTCAGGAAGTCCTCCTCTTTCATCCTCCAGGCAAAAGCCAGTGAAGGAAAGACCCCGTATTTGTTGCCGGCTCCAAACTTGGATGAACCATCGACACGGGTGGATGCGGTGATCAGGTATTTGTCGCTGAGCGTGTAATTGACCCGGCCCAGGAAGGACTGAAGCTGCCAGGCACTGGTACCGTTAAAGATCAGCGTCTTGTCAGCACCTACCTGAACTGCATTGTATCCCAGCCGGTTATCGCTGAAATCCGAAGTTGCAGCAAAGAGGAACTCGTTCCGGTAGGCCTGCATGGAATGGCCCAGGACAGCCTGGATGTTGTGCTGATTGAATCTCCGGTTGTAATTGATGGTGTTCTCCCACAGCCAGTTGATGCCCTGCTGATCGGCCAGCGTAGCCTGACCGTTAGCGGCCTGGCCGCGCTTGATGTCGTTGGGCACAAAGCCCTTTTCACTGGTGATGACGGCGTCGGTGCCAATGGACGTTTTAACACTGATGTGATCATTCACATTGGCTGACAAATAGACATTACCCAACAGCCGCGTTGAGGAGCTGACTTGTTGTGTCAGCAATGCATCGGCCACAGGGTTACCCACCGAAGGTTGGCTGGTATTGTTCTGGAAAGTAAATGTACCGTCACTGGAATAAACCGGCAATCCAGGATTGAATATCAGTGCCCAGGATGTCACGCTGGAGGGAATAGCTCCTTCCGCATCGGTGACGACGCCCTGGAGGCGGCCATGATTCAGGTTGAGGCTGGTACCCAGCGTAAACCGGTCGCTGAGCTTCTGATCCAGATTGAGGCGAAAATTGCCTTTCTGATAATCCGAGTTGATGATGATACCATCCTGCTGGAACAGGTTTGCCGAAACCGAATAAGTCGTGTTTTCATTACCACCGCGCGCTGAGATCTGCAGGTTGTGCATAGGAGCCTGCCGGAAGATCTGATCCTGCCAGTCGGTGCCCTCGCCGAGGTTGACCGGGCTGGCATAGATGGTCCTGCGGGGAGCACCGGCATTGTCGGTGGCTTCATTGCCCAGTTCGGCGAGCTGACGCGCATTGAGCATTGGGATCTTGCGCCGCAATTCCTGCAGGCTGTAATTGTAATCCACCGATACATTTCGTGTGCCTGCCTTACCCCGCTTGGTGGTCACGATGATCACCCCGTTAGCCCCCCGGGTACCGTAGATGGCAGTCGCAGAGGCATCTTTCAGGATCTCGATGGATTCGATGTCCGAGGGATTGATGCTTTGCAGTGGATTAAGGGAAGGACCGGTCACCGCCCCGACATTGCTTTCCGGCACGATGAATACGCCGTCAATGACGTAGAGCGGCTCGTTATTCCCGTTGATGGAATTGGTACCCCGGATGCGGATGGTCGAGGGTGCTCCCGGTTGTCCGGAACTCATGCTGACCACCACGCCGGCAGCCTTGCCCTGGATGCCCTGATCGATAGAGGACACCGCCGTATTCATAAAATCCTCCGATTTGATGGAAGAAATGGAACCGGTGAGGTCGCTCTTTTTCACAAAACCGTAGCCGATCACCACCACTTCTCCCAGGTCCACGTTGTCCTCCAGCAGCAAGACATTCAGCATCGTGTCGGCATGAATGGTAAATTCCTGCGCCACGTATCCTACATAGGTTACGGCCAGCACAGAGTTAGCCGGTACCGTCAGTGAAAAATGACCATCCAGGTCGGTGATGGTTCCCGTGGAGGTGCCCTTCACGGCAACGCTGGCTCCGATGAGCGGCTCCCTGACATCCGAGACCGTACCGCTTACCTGGTACGACTGGGCGCTAAGCACCTGTATGCCGCACAGCAGCAACAGGCCCCAGCGAAGGAGACATTGCAATTTTTTCATGGCAAAACCTTTGAACGGATTGATGGTAATCACCAGCGCCTGCGGCTCCGGTTTGCCCGAAAGCCTTCAGCTTATGCCAAATCAGTTACCACTCAAATCAACTTCGATACACGTTCCTGCAGGTCCGGTGGCATCGTCATCCGGTCCGGCCTGATAAGGGTCAAACGAAGATGTTTTAGCGACGGCAACCAGACGTTTTTCATAGGCTTCCACCGGATCGTAAGATGGATCAAAGATATCCAGGCCACGATAGGTCACGTTAGCGTATAATTTCTCGTTGTCCAGCACCGTGATATTTAGGGTATCAATGACCGATTCGCCAAATGCACCGGTGCGGCTCATCAACAGACGCATCGAAGTTTCATTCAGGTTGTAGTAGCAGTAGTTAAACCAAATGTCGCTGAAGTCATCCACTTTGGCTCCGATGGATTTGTTGTAAGTACCATCATCATTAAAGCGATAGACGTCATCGGTGTAGACATCGTTGATGTCATTGGTATTGGTCTTCTTGCGGATTTCCTCCGTAAGTTTCCAGTTGTATTTTCTCAATAACTGGATCGGGGTCAGCTCCACATCAATGACCAGTTCTTTTTCGGCGGTGTTGCCCCGTGAATCGGTCAATAAGAAATTCAATGTGGTGATGTGGTCCGCGTCGTCAAGCGTTACGGTGTACTTATAAGGAATCGAATTGCTGGTAAGAGCGGTAATGTTATCGGTGCTCTGCGAACTTCCATCCCAAAGTTTGGTAACAACCAGGCTTTTCGCTTCCGGGTCTGCGGAGATGGTCACAGTCACATCAACTTCGTCACCAGGTGAAGCGGTCACGGAAGTTGTCGACAGCGAAATGGTCGGGTCCGTAAAGTTCTCTTCCTTCTTGCAGGAGGATACCAGGACCATTCCAATCAGGGTAAGGCACACACCAAGTGTGATTAATTTATTGCTTCTCATATCCAAAAGAATTTTGTTTTGCTTAAAGATAAAATGTCCATATGTATGTACATAATGTTTTTAATTATTTAACGGCGAATTCCCGAATTTATTCCGGTCACTTTTAAAGCCGGGAAGCTAGCCGGTAAAAAAGTTAAATGGATTCAGTATACCAATAAGTCGATGGATTGAGGACAGTTACCTCAAAATAGATCATCAAATAGTTAGAATACAACATTTAATACATTAACTATTATTAAAATTTAAAGTCCTGGTTCACCCGCCGGTACATTACTCTCCAAGGATCAATTCCATAGGTACCCGGATGAACCTGGGCCGATAGATCAGGGCATCTGCAAAGTGGTCTTCCAGCCTTGATGAGTTGGTATTGTATGAAATAAGCAGACAACTGTCTTTCATGAACTGGGGATGAGCCAGTGCATTGTAGGTAAACAGGTTTGTCGAATCGGGCAAGGGGGTCTCATAGATGAGCTTACCCTCAGACCAGGGGCCCACCGGCGTATCGGCTATATGCGCAAAGATCTTCCGGCCAAGATGCCCTTCCTGCATGATCATAATGAATTTCTGACGATAGGGAAAAACGCTGAACTGTTCCGAGCCGGAAAAATCGACCATCGGACGTGCGTCTGCAAATTCATCCGTCCATCCTTGTCCCGTAAAATATTGCCATTTGCCCAGGATGTTGCCGGCTTTCGCGCGGGCGGCGTGGGCAAAGCCATCTTTCAGTCCGTAGATGTAGGTAAAGGAGTCGGTCTCACATATGGCATGACCAAAGTGAATTTCATTGAAGTTACCCAAAGAGATCGTCCGTAGTTCCTGAATCTCTGGCAAACCAAACTCCACCACATCAGTTCCCTCAAACCGGAAATCCCACATCCCGGTATCAATCTGGGTAAATCGGCTATTGAACACATAAAGCTTTCCATGTTCAACGAGTGCATCACCGGGCCAATACCAAAGTTCCAGCTCAGTCTTTCCCGAACTGCCATCACGTACTTCCGGAGGGATCATCATCGATTTAAACTCCGACGCCTTACCCTGCTGCAGTGTGATCCGCTCTTTCCCGTTAAACACGACGAACGAGTTTCGGATGTACAAAGGAGTGGTCTTGTGCCGCGTATTACCTGGCGCCAGGTTACCGATAAAGGTATCCCCAAAGATCCAAACCGTTCGTCCGTCCGGCAACACCTGAGAATACACACCATCACCGCCGGCAAAACCAATGGTATCCGGCAGAAACCGGTTTTCAAATGCAGTATCTTCGGTGACGCTGCGTACGTCAACAGCAGCATGTCCGGAAGAAGAGGTATCCGACTTGCACATGACGATACCCAAAGACATTATGATGCACCAGGTCGATATTCTCATAGTTCGCGTTCGCTTTCGACGGTGTAGATAATGCTGTCGGATTTGTAATAGCCGATGTTGTATTCAATGGGCCGACGTCCCGGGTCGTAGACAAACCGTTTCCGCTTTAATATGGGCAATGCCACTTCTATTCCCAGTTTTTGAGCGATCAATCCGTCGGCGGCCATGGCGGTGATCTCCTCGATGCTCAGCTTGGCATAGACTGAGAATTTGTTTTCCAGCAGCTCATAGAGGGGCTGCGTAAAATCTTCATCGCCGGTCAGGCCGATGGTGGGGCTGAAATAGGAGATAAAATACACGAAGGGGCGGTCTTCATTGCCCCGTACGCGCTCCATTCTAAGCAATTTGGTCCCCTCAGGTACGGTGAAAAAATTAGCTACTTCTTCCGGCGCTTCTTCCCATTCCAGATTGATCGAATAATTGACCACTTTGATGCCTTTCGACTTCATCTCCTGCGTGAAACTCAACCAGTTCTTGGCTTTACTGTCGACCGGACGGTAAACCATGGTGCCTACGCCTTTTTTCCGGTAGAGCAATCCTTCGTACACCAGTTTATTGGTGGCCTGACGCAGGGTGCTTCGGGAAATGCCCAATTGGCGGGCCAGGCTCACTTCATTGGGAAGGAGCTTGCCTTGCTGGTAATCGGGCAATGCGATCATCCGCCGCAGCAAGTCTTCGACCTGGACGTGCAGTGGAAGCGGACTCTTGTGATCTATTTCAATTTTTACTTCTTCCTTTTTACTCATTCCAATTTGAATTATTGGTCCTTTTGCTTGCTCCCGCCAATGGCGATGCCCAGTCCGCCATCGATCCGATAGGCTTGTCCGGTAGCAAACGAGGCATTTTCTCCGGCCAGGAAGACAATGAATGCGGCAACTTCCTTCGCTGAGCCGATCTTTTTCAGCAAATGCATGTCTTTGCACTCCTGTAGCACCGCAGCGGGATCCGGTGACTCCAGGATGGCATGCTGCAACATCGGCGTATCAATGGTTCCCGGACATACTGCCACACAGCGTATCTGAGGGGCGTAATCGATGGCTATGGTACGGGTCAATCCCAACAGGGCAGTTTTGGAAGTGGCATACGCGGCCACCTGATCCTGGCTGACGAAAGCCTGGACGCTGGCGACATTGATGATAACCCCGGAACCCTGGGCAACCATGCCCGGAAGAACCGCTTTACTCATCAAAAAGGCGCTCTTCAGGTTGCTGTTCATCACCTGATCCCACAATTCCTCACTGGTCTCCGTCACGGTACCATAGCGGTTGATGCCGGCATTGTTGACCAGTACATCGACCGATCCAAAAGCTGTGATCGCCTCCGCTACGGTACTCCTTACAGCTTCACTCTTCCCGACATCGCAATGATACATTTTGAGTGCATCGTGCTGCATGGCAGCCATAGCCGCATCATCGACATCCAGTCCGGATACGCGTGCTCCTTCCTCAAGAAATAATTCCGTAGCGGCCCGTCCGATGCCTTTGGCCGCCCCGGTGATCATGATGTGTCTTCCTCCAAATGCTTTCATAGGTGACATGGCAATTTAAGTCCTTTTACTCCAATATCAATCTTAGTCAGGTGCCACCGGCCCAGGTTGGCCGCGAAGAGCTGGTCGAAATGTGCTCCCCCGAAGGCGATGTTGGTTGGATTGGCCAAGGTGTGTCCCTCCCAGTCGTCAACCATGAGCCGTACCTTGCGGTCCGAAGTTATGCGGTATAGTTTATTAGGTGCATAGCAGGATACCCACAGACCACCATCGGCATCAAAAGCCATACCATCAGGAACGGTTTCCGGCAAGGTTGCGAATACTTCGCGATCCCCTGCAGAGCCATCCTCCAGAATACGGACACGTTCGATTCCCGGTAAGAAGGAACAGACGACATAGAGGTTTTCCTCCCGGGCGTCCAGGGTCATACCATTGGCAAAATTGAAAGGGCCATCATGCCATATCTCACCCTTTCCAGCAGGATCGAAGCGGAGTATTTTCCCGTTTACCTCCCGGAAGGCGCCGCTCTCTGAGACATACACGCTGCCATTCCGGTCAAAACATCCATAATTCGGAATCTGAAAATAATGCCCTGCAGCACCCTTTGCAAACAGGGTCAGTTCATACGTCCGGCAGTCCAGCCGCCACAGGCAGTTTTGTCCCAGATCGCAGACCAGCATCCAGCTGCAATCGGGGCTGAAGGCGATCCCCAGGATAAATCCACCGGTGGAGGCTACTATGGTGGGCTCACGCGTATCCGGGTCAATGCGATAGATCTGACCGGCCTCACCACCGGCCCACAGCGAGCCGTCCGGGTGCCAGGCAACACACTCGGCATGGTCCAGTCCATCCGCATAAATGCTCATTTTATCCATCATAAGCTTCGGTTGTTTTAACTTTAAATGCTTCCGCGCTAAGATTGGTCTTTATGGTTTGTCCGCCTTCGATCCGCAGCCATTTGCCGTCCCGGATGGCAGCTTCTGGCTCGTCTGTCCATCTTGCCGTCCACGGCTCCAACGCAAGCGTATAGCAATCGCCCCACCAGGGAAAGTCCTGGACGGCATTGCGTTCCTGCCACATCCACAAGGTTCGAAACAGGCTTCCATCCCAATGCAGTCTAAATCCAGCCCTTGCTGATCGCAATTCGTAATAAGCCTCCTGCGGATACCCCTCCAGGTAAGCCAGCTCACTGTACTCCCCCTCACCCCGCGCAGGTATCCGGCTGGCATCCAAAGGCTGGCCCTCCGTTCCGGAGGCCCTTGGCCAGTTGGATTTTTGCCCTGGCTTCAACCAGCGCAAAGCAGGCATGGCTTGTTCTGCTTCGATCGTTCTGGCATTGGTATGGAGCTGTATTCCCTGTTCGATGAAGGGTGCGCCAAAAGCGATGTGCTGGCCCCACATGATGTCCAGGGTGGACCGGCCGGTATTGGTAACCGATTCGCTTAGATGCAGAGCTGCTTCTCCACGATGCAATGCAAACCGGCGGTGTATTTTCAGCGGGAGCCGCAGTACCTCTGCGGTGCAGGTGACGGCGACGGTTTCAGGACCTTCTTCATCGATCCGGTATTGCCACGAGATCAGAGAAACTTCTCCGTGCTGACCCAGCGCTGCCCCCCGGTAGTTAAACGGTTGACTATTCGGCAGGCATACCTGCCATCCGCCATAATAATAATCTTCAAACTGGCTGCCCGTATCACGGATCTGGGAAAAGTGGCGGTTGGGATTACGGATTCCTTTCGATAACCGGAGCAAATAATCCTGCTTCAACGGCTTATAAAAGAATTCATAGATGTCGCTTCCGCGACCGGGTAGGATGCCTATCCGCAGATGATCGTTCTCCAATATGACCGCAGCCATGTCATCTATCCCGGATATGGAAAGCCTGCAACTCATGAGCGCTCCAGCGTTTGTATGACACCCCGCATGTAGCCCAGGGCAAATGCCATTCCGGCATGCCATCCCGACGCGGTACTCATCTCCGGTGTATGATCGGGTATCAGGACCCCTTCATAATTATTTTTTTTCAGGATCTGTATGATGCGAACCATATCCAGGTCCCCTTCATCGACAAATGCCTCACGATAATGGGGCACCTTCCCGATTACATTGCGGAAATGGATGTATCCGATGCGTCCATTTTTACTGTAGCGATCCACCAGGTCGTAAACATCACTATCCGGCATTTCCTGCAGGGTGCCCAGGCAACATTCAAAGCCACTAGCCGGGCTGGCGTTCACCTTGAATAATTTTTCATATTCCGATGGGGTGTAAAACAAGCGGGCGGTGCCACGTAACTCCGGCATGGGCGGATCATCGGGATGAGCGACCAGTCGCACATTATTCTCCTCGGCAACAGGCAGTAACACATCTAAGAAATATTGCAACCGTTGCCACATTTCTTCCCGGCTAGTACCGGGTACCGTAGCTCCCGGGATGGGGTCTGCATACGACATATTCCATACCATGCCGGCGGGAATGGGTATAGACAGATCTATCTTATCCGCATCAAAAACCACGGAGTTGGCGTCACCGCGACCGACCGGAGCCAGTTTCCACCCCCACACACCAGCCAGGCTGAAATAATAGCCGAGGATAGGAATGCCCAGTTTGCCCATGTTACGGATCAGCTGCTTGATGCCTTCCAGCTGCTGGACCTTATGTGGGCCGTCGAGCAGGACATCGTACCAATGGGAAGGATCCAGGTTTTCGATGGCTTCGAGGGTCAGTCCATGGGAGGCAATGTCTTTTTGCAGGGCTGCGAGCATTTCATACGTCCAGGGCCTATCCTGGTTACGGGTCTCGCCCCAGCCGCGGTGGTAATCGTTGGTGAGGCGCGGGTTATCACCCCGGATGTAATCGACCAGCTGGGCCACGATGTGGGTGGCGCCCGTCTGGCGGGCAAATGCGAAGTTCTTCGCGGTGAGGGTGCTTTTATAAAGTCCTAATCCTAGTTTCATTGCTGCAACGCCTTCTCTATCCGTATAACCATTATACAGGACCAAAGACTGGTCCGATGGTGCGCTCTCGTACACCTGCCGGCTACAGGATAATCCAAAGTTCCTAAACTTTGTACAAACATATGAACTTATCAATGAAAAAATTCCAGGAAAGCCTACAAGTCCTCAAAGCCAGCACAACAGGATTATTAGAAAAATGCCGGATATTGAAGGGATCCAAATGCCGTTATTGAAATTGATAATTTAAGAAATCTACGTCGAATCATATCATTAACTTGTCCTATTAAATTCCATAAATTCAATTCCTCTCAAATCTTGTGTTAGTAAATAATTATAAAAAGGTTCAGACACAATCCATCTAGATGTGCCTAAATATTCGATAAAATGAATATTGTCCTTCATCACTGTATGTACAATCTGTAGATCAAGTAATTCATTCTTTTTACGGAATAATTTCTTGTGCTCAATAAAATTTCCAAAGCTATTAATAGTCTCCAAATAATCTTGTTCGACTATTCCAGATTTTCTATCCACAATTGCATATGTGGATGCATCAAAGTCAACAACATCATCAATAGATTCTAAAGAAAAAACTACCATATAAAAAGGAGCTATTTCACCTTTAAAGATCAAATTTGCAGAGTATATATATAAATGTTCAATAGCACCAAAATCAACAAGTGCAGTATATAATCTCTGTGAAATAACGACAGAATAGTTCATTATTGGAGGACTAAAATTCAAAAATTCAGGCAAAATCAATTCCCAATATTCTTCCTTTTCAAATGACCACAATGTTAAATATTCAAGAACCTTTACATGGATAGGGTCATCCAAATTTCTTATTTTTTCTAATACATCTTTAGTATCACTCTGATATTTGATCCTAACACGAGGCATAGCCAATTTATTACCCTCTTTACTTAAAAATCCGGATGAAGTAGAAATTTCAAAGTATTTCATTTTCTATTTGCAATAATTTGATTCACATCTTTTGTTCTCAAGATTACATATTTAAATTTATATATATTTATTTATTAAAAGGCATTATGAAATTCCGTAAATTCTAACCCCTCAAAATTCAATTTTATTAAATCGAGATACAGAGGCTCCGATATCAACCAGGTTGAAAAACGAAAGAATTCTAAAAAATGCATATTATCTTTAATTTTTGCCATCTCAATGTTCAACATGTATGATGAATTCGCCCTAAAAACTTTTTCACTATGACTTATAAAATCATCAAGACAATCAATTGGTTCAGAATAAATAGAAATTAATTTTTCTTCATCGGTATCAAAAATACAGAATTTCGTACTTTTGAAATCAATAACAAAGTCTACGAATGAAATTCTGAATACGACCAAATAATAAGGTATTATTTGATTACGATAAATTAAATTAGCATTGTAGAATGACACATATTCTTCGTAAATATAAGGTAATATAGCTTTGTATAATTTATCAGATATTGCAATGGAATACAATATTGGCTGATCACTAAAGGTCAATAAATCTGGCAACATCCATTCCCAATATTCCTTTCTTTCAAATGACCAGAGAGACAAGAACTCTAATGGTGGCAATTCTTCCGGATTAATTCCTTTTTTAATACCATCTAGCACTTGAAATGTGTTACTCTGAACCTTTATTTGTACTCGGGGAATTGTAATTTCTATTCCCTTTGAATTAAATCCTGATAAAGCCTCACTTATTTCATAATATTTCATGATGGTACAGATTAGTATACAATAGTATTATTAAAATCTTTGAGCCCCAATATCACATTGTTTTCAATTTTCCTGTTTGCCCTCCCAATCAAGTCCAAAATATTTTTAAACATAATATCATTTGATTCATCTGTATTAAGAATCTTATTTAAAGCAGAATCCATATTTATGCCAAATTTAGGTTGATTACCATTTCCATTAATATCCAATTCATGGCCAGTAACATCTGAAGCTTATATTTTCCTTTGGACTAACATACCTTTTTCTTCTCCAGCAAATTCAAAACGCAATTCCGGTCTTTTTGCATCATATAACAAATCTTGAAGTTCAGGAAGATAACCCAATACATTTTTTGGAATCACATGATGTGCCTCCCATAGACCTGAACCAAATACATCCTTAGTGATAGCCAAATGTTTGAAAAATGACAAGCGCCAATCACCCTGAAAATTTACTTCCTAGGATGAATTATATCTTGGATAAGATTGGAACCATAATCCATAGATAACTACTTCTCGGATTCTCACGGTTTGTCACTTCCTTCCATTCAAAATTCAACATTCAACCCTCCACATTTCCATTTCCACCCCCTATCTTCTGCACGATCTTGAACTCACTCAGAAATACCCTGGCAAAGACACGGATCACGATGTAACTTGGGATGGCAAGCACCATGCCTACGATACCGCCCAGCTTGCCGCCCAGCAGAATGACCAGAAAAATCTCCAGTGGGTGTGCTTTTACGCTCTTAGAGAAAATAAGTGGTTGGAGGAGCATATTATCGGTCAACTGCATCACGGCAAAGACAGCAGCAACCTTGACCAGCAGTGAAAAAAGGTCCGGATAAAAAGGCAGGCTGATGTAGGTTGACGCCGTAAGCAGGATGCCAAAAATGGCGCCGATCAGTGGGCCCAGATAGGGGATCACATTGATGACAGCAGCAAAAAATCCAATGAGCAACGCATTCTTAATACCAAAAATGCTCAGTCCGGTGAATACGATGATGGTGATACAGGTAATTTGCAACAGGATTCCCGCGAAATAACGACGTAACATCTGCGTGGTCTCGGTCACGGTACTCTCCATGCGGGTTTCGTACTCACGGGGCGTCAGGGCAACGATAAAATTGATGAACAACCGGTCTTCCCGCAGGAAAAAGAAAAGAATAAATGCAACGGCAAACAAACCAAAAAGAAAGCTGCTCGCCGCTCCCAGTATAGAACTCACCCAGTCTCCAATGCGGGCAAAGGGGAAATAGCGCTGTACTGTATCGGTAATGGATTGCCGCCCCAGGCCTTCTTCATAGTTGATTCCCATGCGACCCAGCCACTTCTGAAAGGCCACAAAAGGCTCTTCCAGCCGGCCGATCACGGCATAGATATCCACATTGGCCAGATTCGAAGCCTGGGTCAGAATCGGAGGTACCAGGATCAGGACCAGCAGCACCACCACAGCCAGTAAAGCCAGCATGGTCAGCAACGCCGCGACCGAGTTTCCCCACGAGCGGTGACTGAGTTTCAGCCTGTTCATAAAAAACCGGTATACCGGCTGGGTGATCATAGCCAGAACCCAGGCGATCAGCACATACGTGACAATATCGCTGAACAGATAAGTCACCGCCGCCACAAAGAGGATGACGCCGATGATGAAGGCATATCGATTATTCCATTTCATGTCTGAATATACATATTTAGGTGTTGTGGTAATGTGGTGTTTGTGGTTTTGTGGTTTTGTGGTGTTATGGGGTTATGGTGTTGTGGTGTTGTGGTTTTGTGGTGTTGTGGTGATATAGTGTTATGGAATTTTGGTTTTGGGGGAAGGGTAAAGGAGGTTATATGATGAGACTGCTCTGGAGAAGGAATAAGAGCCGTAGGCTCGTACTGTAAAATAGCAGCGGATTTCAATCCGCTGAAAAAGAATTCAAGGCAACCGAGTGCCGTAGGTACGACCCATTTCACGTTTCCTCTTTTATATGGATCGTGCCTTTGGCACTCATCTTATTGAAAATTTCCACCAGTGGATTGAAATCCGCTGCTACCAGATGCCACCGAGCCTCCGGCTCTTTACCCACGGTGTTATGGGGTTGTGGGGTTGTGGTGTTGTGGTTTTGTGGTGTTGTGGGGTTATGGTTTTGTGGTTTTGTGGGGTTGTGGTGTTGTGGGGTTGTGGGGAAGGGTAAAGGGGGTTATATGGTGAACCTGCTCCGGAAAAGGAATAAGAGCCGTAGGCTCGTACTGTAAAATAGCAGCGGATTTCAATCCGCTGAAAAAGAATTCAAGGCAACCGAGTGCCGTAGGTACGACCCATTTCACGTTTCCTCTTTTATATGGATCGTGCCTTTGGCACTCAACTGATTGAAAATTTTCACCAACGGATAAAAGCTTCATCATCGCATGACTCCAACGTCAATATCCCGCCAAAGTCCTATCTTTCATCAGACGGTCAAATATTGAAGTACCATGATCTTTCGATTTATCATAATTCTGCTAGCGCTTGTGCCATTCAAGGGCATCACCCAATCCCTGACAAGCAGTAATCTGCCCATCTTCATCATCACGACCGATAAAGATCCCGTCACGGGAGTGCCGCGGGAAATTCCCGACGAACCCAAAATCCTGGGATCCATGAAGATCATATTTCATGAAGACGGCACCCGTAACTGGCTTACCGATCAGGCGGAAGACCAATACCTGAATTACGATGGACGCATCAAGATTGAGATTCGCGGATCCTCATCGCAGGTATTGCCGAAAAAGGCCTATGGTTTTACTACCCTGAAGAACGATGATGACTCGAACAATAATGTGGAGCTCCTGGGCATGCCCAAGGAAAACGACTGGGTGCTAAATGGGCTGGCCTTTGACTCCTCCATGGTAAGAGACATCCTGTCCTATGACCTGGCTCGTGCCATGGGACAATACGCACCACGGGGACAGTATTGTGAAGTGATCATCAACAACGACTACAAAGGGGTCTACCTCCTATTGGAAAAGATCAAAGTGGATGAAGGACGAGTTAACATTCTCAAGATGGATGAAGAAGATGTAAACTATCCGAATGTAACTGGTGGGTATATCACCAAGGCAGACAAAACGACCGGTGGCGATCCGGTGGCCTGGAGCATGGGCTCCTCAACGGGCAATGCTATTGATTTTATCCATGAGTCTCCTAAACCAGAGGACATCCGGTCTCAGCAGAATGACTACATCAAAAATCAGTTCTTAACCTTACACGCCACCAGCAATACCCACAATGCAAGCCCGGAGGATGGCTATCCTGCCATCATCGATGTGCCCAGCTTTATCGACTTCATGCTGATTAACGAGCTGACGGCAAATGTCGACGGCTACACCTTCAGCACCTTTTATCATAAAGACCGGCTGGGAAAATTGCGGGCGGGACCTGTGTGGGACTTTAATCTGACCTTTGGCAATGACTTGTTCTTCTGGAGCCTCGATCGCAGCCATACCGACGCCTGGCAGTTTGACAATGGAGACAACACCGGTCCTTTTTTCTGGAAGAACCTCTACGATGATCCGGCATTTCACTGTTACCTGTCCCAATCCTGGCAATCCTTAACCAGTCCCGGTGGCGCCTTGAATGCGGATGTCATCCAGGCCCATATTGACAGCCTAGCAGCAGTGATCGCAGAAGCCCAGGTACGGGAACAAGCCCGCTGGCACACCGTTGGAACCTGGCTCGACCAGCAAGCTGCCATGAAGTCCTGGTTACAGGCACGCATAGACTGGATGGACGAACGCCTGGCCGACACCGGACCCTGTCTTGATCACCAACTACCGAACCTGGTCATTTCCCGCATCCATTACCATCCGGAAGATGCCGGTGACGTGGATGGCGACGACCTGGAATTTATCGCTATAACCAATCAGGATGCGCAACCGGCAGACCTTACCGGTATTTATTTTCTGAATCTCGGTGTGAATTATGTCTTCCCAGCCGGTGCCACGCTGGCTCCCGGAGAACTCATTTATCTGGCCAGCAATTCGCATGCATTTACCGCTTATTATGGCTTCCAGCCGTTTGGAGAATTTTCCCGTAACCTTTCCAATAAATCCTTCGATCTGGTATTGGCAGATGCATTTGGCAATCAAATCGACGAGGTGCATTATTATGATTCCGATCCCTGGCCGGAAGAAGCCGATGGGGACGGTCCCTATCTGCAATTGATCGATCCCTCTGCCGATAATAATAGGGCGGAAAACTGGGAAGCCTCCAGCGGACCCGTGAGTGCGATAACTGAGGTTGCTGGAGAAGCCGGAATAATGTTGTATCCTAATCCTGCCAATAATAGTTTGATGATTTTCAGCCCGGCAATTGCCATCCATACCGTGCAGGTATTGGATTTGACCGGTCGTACGCTGCTTCTTCAGGAATTACCCGGAACTTCCGAAGTTCCCCTTTCACTCGAGGGAATACCTGGTGGTGTTTATTGGGTTAAGATCAAAACAGAGTCGGATCACTTGATTATGAAGAAATTGGTCAAATTTTAAGGCGATTTAGGATTACTTGCAGGCACCCGAATTCCTATCTAGTATCCTCCTGATCAACTTCTTCACATCTTATCATCCCGACCGACTTGCTATCTCCCTGTCATGTCGATCAACGTCCTCTCTCCTAGTTTCCTCACCAACTTACTTTTATATTGTAATCCCGACGAACTAATTCACACCATCACATCGACCGTCTCGTTCTCTCTTCTTCATCTCGACCGACTTACTTTTATATTGTCATCCCGACGAACTACTTCAAAAAATCACATCGGCAGACTCCCTCTCTCTTCGTCATCTCGACCGACTTACTCCCACCCTGTCATCTCGACCGACCGAAGGGAGTGGAGAGATCCCGGGATCCCAGGATCATTCCAGTCATTCCCCTGGATAATAATTGCGACACCAGGCGACCTATGAAGTCATCAGACTATTCCATCTTAGGTTCATGGCTCATCTGAAATACCAATTCGCCACCATTCATCAATTCCTGATGGCTGAAGAACATCTTCTCCAGTGGCTTGCCATTCAGGGTGACTGACTGAATGTATTTATTCTGCAGATTATTATTCTTCGCCGTGATGTGGAATGACTTGCCTCCGGGCAAATGGATCGTCGCATCATCCACCAGGGGGCGGCCAATCGCATAAACCGGATCTCCCGGACATACCTGGTAAAACCCCAGAGCGCTCAGCACATACCAGGCACTCATCTGTCCGCAATCTTCATTCCCCACAATGCCGTCGATGGTTGGAGCGTACAAAGTGGTCAGGATGGTATCGACAATCTCCTGTGTCTTCCAGGGCTGACCGAGGTAATCGTAGAGGTAGGCAATGTGATGACTGGGTTCATTGCCATGGGCATACTGCCCGATCAGGCCGGTGATGTCCGCAGATGCATTGGCACCTTCAATCTCCGAACTCACCGAAAACAGCGAATCCAGCTTATTTATGAATACCTGGTCTCCTCCCATCAATTGCGCATAAGCCTGCACATCGTGTGGGACAAACCAGGACCATTGCCAGGCATTTCCTTCAGTAAAATCACCCTGATCGTGTTGCGAATAGCGAGGACTGAAGGGTACCCGCCACTGTCCATTGGACAATTTGCCGCGCATGAATCCTGTCTGGGGATCGAAATACAGCTGGTAATATTTGGCACGCCGGTCGTAAACCGCCGCCAGGGAGTCCCGCCCCAGTTTATGCGCAACCTGAGCAATGCACCAGTCGTAATAGGCACACTCCAACCCGTAAGAGACCGACTCACCCACGGAGTCAACCGGGACAAATTGATTCTTTTCGATAAAGTGAATGTGTTTCGACATGACTCCCCGCGCTCCCGGCTCCGGGATATTGGCCAGGCGTTCCGGATGATAGGTTGAAGCGATCTGCAATGCTTCCAGGGCTTGATTCCAGTTGATACCAGGCAGGTCTTTTGCCAGCGCATCGGCCAGGATCGCTGCCGCAGGGTAACCCACCATGGTGCCGGTATAGTTTGCCACCAGCGGCCACTTGGGCAAAAGTCCCCCTTCGTCGTATTTCAAAACCAGATTTTCCGCCCAGGCAGCTGCGCGCTCAGGCTGAACGATGGTCATCAGTGGGTACCAGGCCCGGAAGACATCCCACAGCGAATACACCGTATAATTTGTAAATCCTTCCGCCTGATGAATCTGCTTATCCATGCCACGATAGCGTCCGTCCACATCCTGGTATTCCTGGGGCGCCAGCATGGAATGATACAATGCCGTATAGAAGTTTTTCATCACCGATTCCGTTGCACTTACTTCAACGACTGCCAGCGCTTTCCGCCAGTTATTTTCTGCCTGAGTACGTACAGCATCAAACGAGCTTTGTCCTTCCGCCTGCCAGTTCTTTTCTGCACCGGCTTCATCCACCCCACTGATTCCCACCTGCAATTCCACCTCAGAGACATCCTCTGGAAACTCCAGGTGTGCCCAAAGCTGAGCACCAGACATATTTTTTTCTACGGGGATCTGCATACTATCCCGGTAGGCAGTTAAAATCTTAAAGGGGACGCTGCTGTGGAGGTAGAAATAACATTTTTCATCGTACGCCCAGCCGGTGGACTGGCGCATACCTCTTATCGTCTGCGAATCAATGATCTCCAACGAATCGGCGATACTCTTGCGTCCCCACATCTCATGCAGTGAATGACTCAGATCAAGCAAAATCCTGGGTGTCACCCCCTGATCCCAGGTATAGCGGTGATAACCCACATGGTCTGTAGTGGTCAGTTCTGCAGTGACCGGAAAGTTATCAAACCGGACCTGGTAATATCCCGGATGCGCTTCTTCCTGTTCATGACGAAAAGTAGCGACAGGAGCCATTGCGGAGTCATCGGCATAGGGTAAAATAAGCACGTCGCCCAGGTCTCCAATACCCGTACCGCTGAGATGGGTGTGGGAGAAACCCAGGATCGTCGTATCAGATGCATGATAACCGCTGCAGGCGTCCCAGCCGTTGATGCGGGTGTCCGGGCTGAGTTGTACAGCGCCAAAAGGCAGGGTTACGCCCGGATAGGTATGCCCGTGAAATCCGGTACCGATCATGGGATCCACATAAGTCAGGACATCCAAGGTCGGCGCCTCTTGTTTGCAACCAATTGCCATCAACAAGATTACCGGGAGGAGCAGTCGTTTCATGATGTTAATATGTTTGGGTGGGCATTAAAGATACGGAATCGGGCACTGCAGATGTGCTGTTTTGGATAGTTGTTCGAACGTGCAGGGGTAATATTGGTTTTGTGGTTTTGTGGTTTTGTGGTCTTATGGGGTTGTGGGATTGTGGGGTTGTGGATATATGGTCTTGTGGGTTTGTGGGTTTGTGGGTTTGTGGTTTGAAATTGTAGCGTTGTTTATCTATATCTGTTTGTTGTCATCAATATCTTAGAGATAGAGTTACCCAATTGGGAACTTCTATGTACCTTTAGTTGTAAAAGATCTTGAGAGTATTATCAAAGAAGATACTACGCGAGTTTTGGACAAAGCATGGTGATGCAGAACAGCAGTTGAAAGCATGGTTTGAGGAAGTGGAGAAAGGACAGTGGGACATACCTGAAAAGATCGTGGAGGACTTCCCTAATGCAAGGATAATACCTGAAAACAGAGTGATCTTCAATATAAGAGGGAATAGATATCGACTAATTGTTAAAGTAAACTACAAATACGGGATGATCTGGATAAGATACATTGGTACTCATCAAGAATATGATAAAATTGATCCGATAAATATATAAACTATGAGACTGAAGCCTATTAGAACGGAAGAGGACTATGACAAGGCATTAGCCAGATTAGAAGATATATTTGATGCTGAACCAGGAACAAAGGATGGAGATGAGTTGGAAATACTAGCTATGTTGATTGAAGACTATGAAGATAAGCACTATCCAATTGGCCCACCACATCCTATTGAAGCCATAAAATTCAGGATGGAACAAATGGGAATGAAACAACAAGATCTGGCTAAAATACTGGGACACAAGAGTCGGGCAAGCGAAATTTTAAATAAAAAGCGCAAATTAACATTAGAGATGATCCGCAAATTAAACAAAGAATTAAAAATCCCTACTGAAGTGCTTGTTCAAGAATACTGATGACAATATGGCGCGATAACGACCATCCCGCCTAACAGAGTTAAGCCCAATTAAGAATATTAAACAATCTAAAAAAATCATAACAAAGGTGATATGAATCAGGGCGGGACGGCGTATGCGCCCTAAACGAAAGGAGTCGGTGTGGCCCCTAAATCTAAAATCTCAAATCATTTAATCTTAAATCCCCAGGGTGTCCGAGCGGATTAAAATTGGAGCGTTGTTTATCTGTTTATCTGTATGAAAGGGTCGGGGTGGCCCCTAAATCTGAAATCCCAAATCATTTAATCTTAAATCCACAGGGTGTCCGAGCGGATTAAAATTGGAGCGTTGTGTATATGTTAATCTGTATCAAG
Organism: Lewinellaceae bacterium; assembly: GCA_020636135.1. NCBI lineage: Bacteria > Pseudomonadati > Bacteroidota > Saprospiria > Saprospirales > Lewinellaceae > Lewinellaceae bacterium. The sequence continues at coordinate 275,521 of JACJYK010000001.1, read as the reverse complement.
GAGTCGGGGTGGCCCCTAAATCTAAAATCTTAAATCATTTAATCTTAAATCCCCAGGGTGTCAGTGCGGATTAAAATTGGAGCGTTGTGTATATGTTTATCTGTATGAAGGAGTCGGGGTGGCCCCTAAATCTGAAATCTCAAATCATTTAATCTTAAATCCCCAGGGTGTCAGTGCGGATTAAAATTGGAGCGTTGTGTATATGTATGAAGGAGTCGGGATGCCCCCAAATCTAAAATCTCAAATCAATTAATCTTAAATCCCCAGGGTGTCCGAGCGGATTAAAATTGGAGCGTTGTTTTTCTGTATATCTGTTTGAAAGGTGTCGGGGTGGCCCCTAAATCTGAATTCTTAAATCAATTAATCTTAAATCTGCCAGACCTTTTCGTTAAATCAACGACCCGATATACCGCACGATACCATCTCATCGTTCTAAATGCATTCCCGCATGTCCTGAAGCATTCTGTCCAAATCAAACAACAAAACGATGAGAACACTGATACTCGGGACATTCCTGTGCTTCGCCTCTACCCTCTCAGCTACAGCCTATTATGTTAAGCAATCGGGCAATGACAACCTCGACGGCACCTCTCCGGAGACCGCATGGCTTTCGATGCAACACGCAGCCGATGTCGTGCAGCCCGGTGATATTGTTTTGGTCGGTGATGGTCAGTACAGCGGATTTGATCTGCGTACTTCCGGTACAGCTCAAAAGCCCATCACCTTCCGGGCCGATGGTGAATCGGTCATCATCAACCAGCCTAACGGTAAAACCAACGATGGCATCAACATCGAAAACGCCGATTACGTGATCCTGGAAGGATTTCGGGTCCATGATCAGCCCCGCAACGGCATCCGGCTCGTCCTGGCAAATCATTGTACCGTCCGCAATTGTATCTGCACCAACAACTACGAGCGGGGCATCTTCACCGGTTTTACGGATGACCTGCTGCTTGAACACAACACCTGCTCAGGCTCCATCGATGAGCATGGCATCTACGTCTCCAACAGCAGCGACAGGGCGATCATCCGATACAATACCTGCTTCAACAACAATGCTTCCGGCATCCAGATCAATGCCGACGCCACCCAGGGAGGTGACGGCATCAGTTCTAATCCCAAGATTTATGGAAACATCCTTTATGGAAACGGGTCGGCCGGAGGAGCTGCTATCAACCTGGACGGCGTGCAGGGAGCGGAAATATTCAACAACCTGATTTACGAGAACCACGCCACCGGCATTGCCTTGTTTACGATTGATGGGGGTGGTCCCTCCACCGGGGCAAGCATCTATCATAACACCATCGTTCAGGCCAGTGATGGTCGCTGGTGCATCCTGCTCAACGACGGCGCTACCGGGGCCACCGTGGCTAATAACATATTGTTCAATAAGCATTCGTTTCGTGGAGCTATCGCAGTATCCCGGGAGTCGTTTCCCAATCTGCGTTCCGATTACAACGTAGTGGTCGACGCCATGAGCGATGAGGCAGGAGACAGTCAGGTCAGTTTGTTTGAATGGCAGGTGCTGGGTTTCGATAAACACAGCCGGTTGGCAGCCACCCTGGACGAGCTGTTTGTCAATGCCGCCGGAGCGGACTATCATTTATCCGCCACCTCTAAAGCAATCGATGCCGGAGATGCAACTTATGCGAATGATCACGATCTCGAAGGAAATGCCCGTCCTATGGGTTTGGCGCCGGATGCAGGATGTTACGAATCTGCAGCTTCATCCAGTGCCCGTCACCTGACAGAGATCCCCGAACTGATCGTGATGCAGGAGACCGGAATCATCTCCTGGCAAAATATACCGGAAGGTTCCAGACTGCATGTGTTTGATCTGACCGGCCGTTCCTGGTGCTATCTAAACCCGATCCACACCGGAGCATTTACCTGGTCGGTCCCTCAGGCATCACCCTTCTACTTTGCCTACCAGATCCAGGACCCGCAGGGACATGTATCAGCTGGTTGGATAAGGAATTAGGGGAGAGAGGTTAGATTTTAGATTGGGGATTTCAGATTTCAGATTTTTCTGCTTCAATCTCAAATCTGAAATCTGAAGTCTCAAAATCTCAAACCTAATTTCCCAACTGTTTCATCACCTCTTCGATGGCGCGGTCCAGCTGGGGATCTTTGCCTTCAACCCGATCTGCAAACGTGTTCCGCACATAGATATCTGGAGCGACTCCTGTTTTTTCAAGGTCTTTTCCGTCCAATGTGTAGCAACCCCAGGAGGGTAACCGGTAGAATGAGCCATCCACCAGTCCTTTGCCAGAGGTAAAGATGATCCACCGGTACGTCTCGGTGCCGATGATTTTCCCTAACCCCAGTTGTTTGAACCCTGCTGAAGTCATTTCTGCATCGCTGAGGCTCTGCTGATTGACCAGCAGGACCATCGGTTTGGCAGCCGGCGCAAAGTTGGATTGCTGGGTTAGCTGACCACCCCGGTATTTCCATTGGAGATAGGGTTTCTGGCTCAGGAAGCGCAATACATCGTCATGCACATTACCCCCGGTGTTGTAGCGCAAGTCAAGGATCAAAGCATCCCGGTGCGCCCCCTCACTGACCATATCCTTCATGAATTTCTCCAGCTCTCCCCCGCCCATGTTTTTCATATAGACGTATGCGATCCGTTTATTACTCTGCAGGTCAACCCGGTGTTGGTTGTTATCAATCCACTCATCGTACAACTCATTGCGAATGGAGAAATAATTTACCGGATCCAGTTTGACTTGGATGGTATCGTGGCCGCGAAGGAAAGTCAGGGAGCATTCATCCGGGAGGGAAGGCCTGACGAAATACGATTCCCGGTTATGTGATGCATTAATGGCATTGCCGTCGATGGCGATTAACCGATCTCCGGACTGCAAGGGTGCAGCCAATCCATCGGCCGGGCTGTTCCTGACTATCCGTTCCACTACATAGGGATCTGTCTGTGAAAATTCAATGCCGGTCGCCATCGTGGAAGTCTCGTAATAAGTATCTTCTTCGTCGCCAAAACTGCTGAAGCCAAAATGGGAGGTGTTCAATTCCCCCAGAAGGTCATTGATCAGCCGCCGTAAATCACCGCGTGTATTAACATATGGTAAAAAAGCAGCATATTTATCGCGCAGTCCCGGCCAATCTTTCCCATGAAAGTTTTCATCGTAGTAATTCTGTTCCAGGTTGGCCCAGGTTTCAAAAAACATCTGACGGAATTCACCGGCCAGATTGCGCTGGAAGGTATAATCGATATCCAGTTTTTTAGTCTTATTGCCTCCTAAATCCAGGGTGAACAAATTGCCGCGAATCAAAGCATAATAATCGTCCTTTACCCGCCGGACATCCAGACCAAATGTATTTGCCCCATCAATTTTTTCCGTTTTGGTCTTTTCAAATGGCTCCATCACCATTTTCCAGATGGAAGCGTCCCCTTCGCTTTGATTGGAAATAAATAATATGGTCGTCTTGTCCTTATCTTGGAAAACCAGGGGTGAGGTCTGGCTGCCAAATGTGGGGCCTATCGACTCTATCCGCTCCATCAGATCCACATTGTCAATGACAACCACCGGCTTTCCGGTATCCTTCTTTTGCAAGGAATCAGGAAGGAACAGGTCGCGGTTCTTATCGGAAGAAAAGGGTTCTTGTATTTTCACCAGCGGCATGCGGAACAGATCCGGATCATCGAGCCCATACGGATAGGCCGGCTTAAATGGGTTTCCGTAATAATAAATGTATTTGCCATCAGGGCTCCAGTGGCCGCCGGTTTCGGTGACTGCGGTATTCGTCAGGTTACGGACCGATTTATCCGACACATGATATACGAAGAGGTCGCGTTCGAAGTTCCGGTAGGCTTCAAATAGAATCCATTGATCATCCGGACTATAGTGGGCGGGGCTCTGATACAATTCCCAGAATTCATCGCGGACTAACAAGGTTGATTTCATGGTCGTCAGGTCCAGCTCACGGAGTTCATCCCTTCCGGAAAAATAAACAGCTTTCGTCCGATCACTGTTAAAGGTCAGCGTCTGGTTGTTATTGACATCACGGGTAATCTGCGTGGCTTGCGTCGATCCATCTGCAGGTAGGGTAAACCAATTCTGATAGCCGGCCACCGTTTGGTTGAACAGGATGGTCAGGTTGTCTTTCAACCAATGCACTTCGGAAACCCGGCCATCCACAGCCGTTTTGAGCTGGCCCACAAATTTTCCTTTATTATCCGACACGAACAGCTCACCACGGGACACAAAGGCAATTTTCTTATTATCCGGGGAAACATCGAAGTCACTGATCCGGTTCTGGACTTTAAAATCCTGTGGCTGATCCAATTCGGAGTATTGGGGCAGATTAAAAGTAAGCTTGCGTGCGCGACCGGAAGCTACATCGTAGATCCAAAGCTGGTAATCTTTCTCACCGGCAATGACCTGTCCATTGGCGCTGACCTGAATGTGGTACCAGGAGCTGCCATCCCGGGTTAACCGTTTCACCGCATCATTGGCTTGCAACTGGTAGATGTTGTATTCTCCATTATCCCGGTCGCTGACGAAGTAGACCGCTCCATTCCGGTCTATGGTCGTTCCAAAATCCTTGCCCTCCCAATCGGTGTGCTCCTGATAGGTCCTGGTATCTGGTTGATAGGATTTCAGATCCGGATTATGTGCTCCTTTATAACCTTTCCGGTGTTCAAAGGCACTGGATTCCCAGCTCTCATTGAACCACATGGCTCCCGTCTTGGGGTGAAAACAAATGTTGTGAATGGTGTTGAAATAATTGGCATACAGCCGTTCGGGAGTACCGCCCTTCAGTGCCACCTTATAGGCTGTGATGCGGTTGCTCCGGGAAGAAGTGAAATAGATTTCGGTGTTATCCCACGACCAGGACTCCATCTGATCGGCAGCGGTATGAAAAGTCAGCTGCTTGATGTCGCCGCCGGAGGCCGGCATTACATAGATGTCATCATTACCGGTGGGGCTGGCGGAAAAAGCGATCCATTTACCGTCGGGGGAAATACGTGGCCGGGTCTCCTTGCCGGGGATAGCGGTAAGCCGGACCGCTTCTCCACCATGGACAGGAATTTTCCAGAGATCATCCTGATAACTGAACACCAGATACGTGCCATCCGGGCTCGGAGCCGGGAATTCAGCGAAATAAGGTGCTTCCTGAGCAAACATAGAGGTGAAACCGGTCAGCGAGACCGCGAGGACAAACCATTTCATAGATCGGATTGAGATTTATAGTACACTTACAAATGTAAACATTAATTGAAAGCGTATGCGGTTGATGGACTGTGTGTTGTTCTTGGAGAATTAAGCGAAATCATCTATTTTATACTAGATCTCAAACAATTCAAACAATGAAACGGCTGAATTACCTGATACTTCCTATCCTGTACATCGGAATAATAAATGGCTTAAGCGCTCAGGCCATACCACTGGTCGAGGTGGTTCATTTCCCTTTGATCAACTCACTGGAGGATTCTCTTCAGCATGTTGAAGACCTGATTGCCGAAAATGCTCCATTTGCCGGAGCTGATGGCATTTATTCATTTGGTGGATTTAGCGGTTTCAACCAAACGTCCTATGATAGTTCCTTAATCCGGTCCCTGACCATCCCGGAACTGGCCGATACATCGTTCGGCATTTCATTGGAATTTAAGCTGGACACCCTGGATCAGATCTTCCATCCCATTGTAGTTTTGGGTTTGAGCTACCGGTATTTGAGTATCGGTACCAGTTATAATCAATTTACCGGGATGGATTATTATTACGTCAATCTAAACAACGGCTCGATAATATCGAATATTCCGGTTTCGCCGGATGTTGATGTATGGCACCAGCTTTTTATATACCACAGCAGAACCCGGGCTACGACATGGTTTTTCCTGGATGGTGCCGCGGTCGACACGGTATCCGGGACCCTCGAGGACGGCGGCTTTGATTACAATCTCTCCAATTCCGATTTCGGAGGTGCTTTTGCCTATCGAGGTTATTGGCGGCATTTGCGGATCTTCAGGTCGGATGTTTCTTCTTCCCGTATTCTGGAAAATGGACCTGCAGGGCAGTTCACGGTAAGTCCGAATCCAGTTCATTCAAACCGGATCGTCCGGATCAGGTCTGACTTTGCAGGTCCTGTAAAGTTGGAATGCATTGGGATAAACGGCCAAAAATATTTTGAGAAATTCCTCCCACCGGGACCACAAAACCTTGAAATCCGGGACATCCCCGGGGGAATCAGCGTATGGCGCATAGGCAATAACCAGCAAGGATACCTGTCTCGCCTGCTGATTTGTCCTTATTAAGATTACAACAGCTTCCCTATCACGAATACACACAGTTGTTTGTGTAAGTCCGGATGGGTCTCGTTCTTCCATGCCTGAACGGGCTGCGAGCGCACCCACCCTCCGGGTAAGCCCAGATTGACAGCCAGGCAAAGTCCGGTCGTTGCTGATAAACCCTCCAGGAATGCCTGGTACAGTGCCACATTGCGATATGGCGCCTCGATAAACAGATGTGCAGTTTGATGGCGGTCAGTCTCCCTGGCCAGGCTCTGGATAGCCTGGAGTAATGCAGGTCTCTTGGCAGGAAGATAACCATGGAAACGAAAATCCTGACCATTCATCCCGGAGCCCATCATCGCCAGCATCAGTGATGAAGGACCGGGTAAAGGCATAACCTGTATCCCCATCCGGTGTGCCGCCGCCACTATAAATCCACCCGGGTCCGCCACACCCGGCAACCCCGACTCGCTCATCAGGCCGATGTCGTGACCGGCCCGGGCAGGAGCCAGCAACAGCATGGGATCCTGGCGCTGGTGCTTGTCCAGTTCAAAAAAGGTGATCCGGTCGATATCAATGTCCGGATCAAAAGCTTTCAGGGTCCGGCGGGCGGTACGCACCTGCTCGACGATAAAATAATCCAGGGTCCGGTAGTATTCGATCACCACCGGAGGCATCCATGCCGGATCCGCCACCCCAATCGGAACAGGAAGTAAGATCAGTGCCATAACGCTAAGATAAGGGATGTCTGAATGCCCGGGAAATACAACGCAGAGCCATTATAAATCGTTATTATCATTGAGGCTCTGTTACACTCTACGGTAAGAAATTACTGGCTTTTTGCTTATCTTCCTAACCAATTGCCGCGTATGACCCCTGCCAATGATCTCCTCAGCCATGCCGAACAATTAATTCAAAACCAAACCGAATTACTCACCTGGCAAGTTCATGATGACGAACGCCTCAACCGGAGGCCGGAATCTGATCAGTGGAGCTTGTACGAAATTGTCGATCACCTGGACAAAGTAAACCGTTCATATTTTGATCAACTGGAACAGGTTACCTTGGGTAATGGTCAGGAATTACGTGGATTCCGAAGGTGGTGGGGCAACACGATGGGAAAGTTTATACTCAAAAGCGTCCAGCCAGAAAATACCAGGAAAGTCAAGACCTTTCCGGTCTGGACCCCTTCCACCATCACCTACCAGAAAGAAGTATTCAGCCATTTTGTGAACTCCCAGCAAAAAATGATCGGTTTCATGAAATGCAGTGGTGAAGCCGTTGCAAAACAAATAAGTATAACCTCTCCGGCCAACCGCCGGCTCTATTATCCGCTGGGCCTTGCCTTCCAGATCATCACCGACCATCAGTTACGGCATATCTTTCAGGGTAAGCGAATCTTGCTCCATTTCCAAAACGTAATCGAGTCTTAAGGAAATCCACAGCAGTCCGGCAGAATTCGATGTTGTCGGTGCAGGCACATTTCGTATCTTCAATGGACGTGTAAATGCCTGAAACCAAATAACGAATGACCGATCATATCACTGATCCCTACCGGCTGGATATCCAGCAAATCAAAGCCCCCCCGATCCATTTACTCAGCCGGTTAAAGCAATTGGGACCAGGTTTTATCCTCTCGGCCATCATCGTCGGTTCCGGAGAACTCATTGCTACCACCAGCCTTGGTGCCAAAGCCGGTTTCGTGACCTTCTGGGTTATTCTGGTCAGCTGCGGAGTGAAAGTCGCGGTCCAGATGGAACTTGCCAAGCAGGCCATCATCACCGGTGAGACGGCGATGCAATCCTTCCAGCTCCTTCCCGGGCCGCGTATTGGCAAGGTCCGTTGGAGTGTGGCCGGTTATTTTTACCTGGCCCTGATCAAAATGTTCCAGGTGGGTGGCATTATCGGCGGAGTTGGCATTGTGTTGAATATGATCTTTCCATGGCTGTCAGTCACCTATTGGGTTTTGGTCATGGCGGTAGTGGTAGCCCTGATGGTTTACCGGGGTTATTACGGATACATCGAAAAATTCGCGCTCGTCCTTATCGCATTGTTTACCATATTTACCTTTACCTCACTTTATTTCATCCAGGCTACGCCCTACGCCATCCACTGGTCTGATATCTGGTCCGGACTCCAGGGTCATCTTCCAAACAATACAGTTTGGTATGCCATCGCTGCCTTTGGGATCACCGGCGTAGGAGGTGAAGAGATCATCTATTATACCTACTGGTGCCTGGAGAAAGGATATGCCCGCTTTACCGGACCTCGCGATGACTCTGCAGGCTGGGAGACACGAGCTAAGGGATGGATCAAAGTGATGAAGCTGGATGCTTTGCTGGCTATGGTATTCTATACTGGCGTAACAGCATCATTTTACCTGCTCGGTGCTGCCGTATTGCATCAAAGGGGTGAAATTCCGGAAGGATTTCAGATGATCGAGATCCTTTCAGGGATGTACACTGAAACGGTGGGTCCGGGAGCCAAACTGATCTTTCTGGTTGGGGCTTTCATCGTTTTGTTCAGCACCTTGTTCGGGGCACTGGCCGCCTGGGCCCGGCAATACAGCGACGTTTTCGGGCAATACGGCTGGATCAATTTTTTCGACATGGAACAACGACGCCGCTCCATCGCCTGGTTGTCATGGATCTTTCCACTGACATGGGCTCTTCTGTTTCTCACCATCAAGATGCCTGTACTGATGGTAATGAGTGGGGGTATCGCCGGATCACTGATGTTGTTGATCGTAGTGTATGCAGCCATTCATTTCCGTCTCAGGAGGACACCAGATGCCTTTCGTCCTTCGAGGGGATATGACATTTACCTCATCCTCAGCATCCTCGGGATTCTGGGTGTCAGTGCCTATGGGATTTTTCAACTCCTCTGAGAATATCTCTGGCTTGCCAACCTGTTAATCGATACGCTCAGTAATGGTGCCGTAGCTTAACTCGTCATTGGTTTGCAAGCCTTTCTCATTCTGTTCTTTGAGGGTCCAGTGGTCGGTAGCAGTGGTTTGCAGCCACAGGTTGCGTGACTTCCGGAACACCTGAACGTGGAGTCCATATTGATGATCAAAGATGGTCTCCAACTTCTTGACCGGCATATCTCCCTGAATCTCCAGATCGCCTTCTTCGTGATTGGACCGGATATCTCCGATCATTACCCGGTCATCAATGATGGCCTTTTGGGGTGACCCTTCTCCGGCTTCATGATGTTCTTTGTAGAATTCAATTTTTAACCCGGGGAATTTTTTGGAAAATGCCTGCTTGATTTCCTGGATGGCAATGTCATCTTTGATCCACATGTGATTGCGAATTTGGTTAGTCAATGTAAATCACACCTCCTGCTAAAGCTGCTTAACGTATGCCCGTCAGTGCTTATAGTCTTCCAGATGGATCTTCTCCTTGGATAAAGCAATGATCAGGTCGTGGGTGGTGATCAATCCTACCAACTCTCCTTTATCGACTACCGGCAGTGCATGAAAGCGGTTCAGGGTGAAGAGGTCTATGGCAATTTGAATCCGGTCATCCGGAGACAACTTGGCCAATTTTGTGGTCATCACCTGCTTAGCATCGATTTTAGCGAGATCCGCCTCCTTACCTACCCCTTTCTGGTAAGCAAGAAAGTCGGTCTTGGAAATCATTCCTTTTATCTCTTTGAAGTGAACCACCGGAATGTGGTGGATATTATGGTCATCAAAAATCTTCTTTACTTCATTCAAACCATCTCCTTCTCCTACGGTAATAAGATCTTTAGCCATAAATTCTGAAACTGGTAAAAGTACGTTCATCATGATCCGATTTTTATTCTATTATAAATTACAACCAAATTCGCGTACAGAGGTTATGATCTGAATCATAATTTCATATGATCATACCATAGTCTGACAAAATCTCCCAGGGCGGTTATTTTTGTGCTATGAATCGCATCCAGGCACGAACTATTTGGACAATTGAAATGATCGGATGGACCTTCGCCGGCGTTTTGATGCTTCTGATACTATTACCGATCACGAAAAAGATCTATCAATTTCCGTTCCTCTTTAGCAATCTTTGGTTCATTGGCGTGTTTATAACGCTGGTTCGGTGGTTATTCTTACTTCCATATTCATTTTTCGCTCGTGTTCAATGGCTGAAAGCCCTGATGATGGTCGGGTGCATACCCTTGTTTCTCTACACATTGAGGCAGTTCAAGGCATTCAATGAATACATCAATGACGAAGGCCTGCAATCATTTATGTACCATCTGACCAACATGGGGCAGGAATCTATGGAGCCCTACATTCGGTCCGAGATGACCTTTTTTGCCGTCGCGACTTTAATGACCACGGTCGTTTTTTTCTTTCGACTCCTCATATCAATCTGGAGGTATCACAACAAGGGCACCGTCTGAAATCCTGAACGATACCAATAAAAAAAGGTGCCCCAGGACACCTTTCTCTTTCATTAGCTTTATGCTGCTACTTCCAGCTGCTGTAAATCTTCCTGTTCCAGCTTTTGGGGTCTCTCATAAACGACCACTTTCCGTTGGCTTTAAGCCAAACCCCGGGCTTTATTTTGTACTGCGCAATGTATTGTTGTATTTCGGTATACAACGCCTGACTGGTCGTTTCTTCATCTCCTGTGCTCCCTTCAGAACCTCCGTCGTCTGGTGCTGGCGTTGTAGGTTTGTTGCTGTCCGCCGCTTCTTCCAGTAATTCACGGCAGCGTTCTTCATTCTCGTCGCAATCGGCCCTTTCGCGCGATCCATCATCTTTAGTAGGCCCCAATACGACCGGGCCCTGACCATGACCATTTCTATTCGAGAGGTAAATGGTACCGTTCGGATAATGGGTGTTTCCGGTGCTTGGATCATACTCCTGACCCCAGGCCAGAGTAAACACTGAAATGAACAAACTGGTTAAAGCAAGTCTGCAAAGTGGTTTCATCATCCTTGATTATGGTTATGCAATCTTCAAATCAAAGTCTTTTGTCTGAACAAAGACTTCATTTTTATCCCTCCAAAAATGTTGTTTATCCTGGTCTGAAAACATCGCCTAAAAGGATGATTTTCTGTTGAATATCCATATCCCACAACCGATTTCACCAGTTGAAATGTTTTCCCGGATTAGTACTCTGCATTTCATTCAGCCATAGTGCCAAAAAAATTAAGCCGGATGATCATCTTTGTAGAAATCTAAAAAGCATCCAATATGTCTATCGTCGGAGATTTCAATGAATATCGATCCCGCATGAATGACCGTATCCTCGGTCACGACAACAAAGTCATGCGCCGCTTTTACAACCTGGACAGCCACGCCTACGAAGAAGGCGCTTTGTCCACCAAAACCAAGGAGATGCTGGGCCTTATTGCTTCCATGGTATTGCGCTGCGACGACTGCATTAAATATCATATCGGAAAATGCAAGGACCTGGGTATGAACGAGGACGAATTCTTTGAGATCCTTTCGATCGCGAACCTGGTCGGTGGCTCGATATGCATTCCCCACACCCGCCGGGCGGTGGAATACTGGGATGCGCTGCAATCCGAAAATGGCTGAAAAACACTGGTCATATCTTGCTGCCGGCACCAGCTTAATCGTCGCCTGGTTTGCCGTAACCCTGCAGTTTGGGATCGGGGCACTTAATCCCGGATTTCCGGACTGGTTTATGGTTCCCGGAGCTGACTGGACTCAGCATTATTTCGGCTGGGTCTATTACCGGTTCGGGGAGTGGCACTGGCCTCCCGGCACCCTGACCGGATATGCTTATCCGATGGTCAGCAGTATGGGCTATACCGATGCCATTCCATTGGTAGCCATGCCACTCAAGGTGTTGAGCCCTTTATTACCGGAACCTTTTCAGTACATCGGCTGGTGGCTTTTCACCTGTTTTGCCCTGCAAACATGGTTTGGGTACCGGCTCCTCCGCGCACTATCTGCCCCTCCGGCATTTGCCTGGCTGGGTAGTTTATTTTTTGGGCTGAGTCCTACATTGCTGTTTCGTGACGGACATCCGGCTTTATGCGCTCATTGGGTGATTACAGCTTTGTGGTGGAGCTACTTTGATAAAGATGGTAAGCGCAATCCTGTTTATGCCTCGATTGTAACCGGACTGGCGGCATGGATCCATCCCTATCTGGCCGCGATGGCCTTAACGCTTTATCTGGCTATCCTACTTAAGCGATCCTGGATTGACCGAATGTTATCCCTGAAAGCGGCCCTTATTTATGCTGCCGGAACACTGACCTGGACCTGGCTGAGCTTTTACCTCATCGGATATTTCAATCTCCAGAGCACCCAGCAGGGAGGTTTGGGGGTGGGCGAGTTTTCCGCAAACCTGAATACCTGGTTCAATCCGCATACCGAGTCGGCATTCTGGCCGGGATTGCCCTGGGCTGATTCCGGTCAATACGAAGGTTATGGTTACCTCGGCACTGCAATGTTAATGTTGATCGCTGTGATGGCCATCTACCGGATTTTTAAGCATCAGGGTCCCTGGCCAACAACCCGTGCTGGTTGGCTCGCTCTGGTCACCGGTGCAGGTTTATTCCTTTTTGCACTGAGCCCGCGGTGGACGTTCTTTGATCATACGGTATTCCAATACCAGACGCAGCTATCCCTTTTCCAGACCTTCCGCAGCACCGGCCGCTTTATCTGGCCCCTGTATTATCTGGCCATGGGCTGGACCCTTGCAAAGATTAGCATTTGGTGGTCAGCCTACGGATGGCGCGGCTGGTTGGCACTGGGAATATTCCTGGGTATTCATATCGTGGAATTCGGCCCGAAATTGGCCAATCCTGTGGTTCGCCACGAACCTTTTCAGTCTCCATTGCCCCATGTAACGGTATGGGACTCCATTTTCCTGAAAAGCCAACATGTCTGGGTCTATCCACCCTACAACAACCGCATCCGGGATGCCGGCGATGACCTGGCATTCATGGAAATCGGCGCCCGGACCCACCGCCCCATCAGTGAAGGCGGGTTGGCGCGACGCGATGACCGGATGGCCTATGCCATGATGGACACACTCACCGCACGAATCCACGGACAGGGCTGGTTTGCACCGGGTGACATTATGATCCTGAGTCCGGAAGTCCTGGCACAGTCCGACTCTACCTTCCTGCAAAAAGGAGATGCCTATCTGATTGACGATTACCTGGTTTATGTTCCGCATCAGAGTGATCCGGAAGGAGAATTAAAGCAATATCTCAAACGTCAGAATGTAATACCCGTCAGTAGTAAGCTCATCCTGCTTCCGGATCAGGTATTTGCCTATTACCCGGATGATTATGTGCTGTTTGCCATTAAAGATGAGGCTACCCAGGGTATGAGCAGCAGGACGAAAACCTTCTTTACCGACCGTGGAAGCTGGCTGGGCAAGATCCTTTTTCAATCCAGTTATGCCGGGATCTGGCGTGATTCGCTTCTGTTGAATGAAGAAAGCGCCAAACTTAAAGCGGTCCAACTGGACACTACTCTGGCAGGATCAACCATCCACCTTGAAAGTGCCGGTATGGCTTCCGGGAATTACGTCCACATGCTGGTGGAAGGTCATGAACTGGCCAACCAGGATCGCGGCCTGCATGTGGTGATCCTTAGTCCGGAAGGCACGTTGGTCACAACCGGCTATGGCGATTTATACCAATCCAGGTATCTGATCATGCGGTCGGATTGAAGAGGGCAAACTTATTCTAAGTCACCGGATACCGCCGACCTAATACGTATGAAATTCGGTTATGGTCAGGTAATAACCATCCGGGTCCCGCAGGGAAAATTCCTTTTTACGTGAATTCGGGTTAACATGGATCTCCTCTTCAACCGCATGGTTCAGCATTTCCACATTCTTCCGGATCCCATCAAGGTTATCGGTCCTGAAATACAGGATAAGTCCATGACCCGCCCCAATCTCCGGCTCCTGCATCGTAGGATGTCCGTGCTCTCCCCAGGGATGCAGACAAAGCAAAACTTCCCCGCTTTCTGCGACCAGCGTGATGAGGTGAATACCGGTTGATCTACAACCGAATACCTGCCGGTACCATCCGGCACTGGTTTGGATATCCCGTACCGCGATGATGGGATCTAGCTTGATCATATTCTTCACGAAAAGTTAAAAGCCGCCTCCGGCGCAAAGCTTGCATGGTTTACAGGGATGCAAAGCTGTTGCTAATAGTCAAAAATCCCATTAAAGTCCTCCTTATGGTCTATCCCAGCATCTGACGGTCACCCAATAGCGGCTGATGATAGTAGCGCTTGCCTGTCGCTTTATACATGGCATTGGCTACGGCACCCACCACCGGAGGAAATGGTGGCTCACCCAATCCGGTCGGGTCAATTTCGTTATCTACAAAATGGACTTCAATGGATTTTGGCGCTTCGCCATGCCGGATAAGACGGTATTTGTCAAAATTATTCTGTTCCGGGGTTCCTTCCTTGAAGGTGAGGCCACTGAAAAGTGCATGTCCGATGCCATCGACGGTACCTCCTTCGACGAGGTTGGTCGCTGCCAATGGATTGACCACGACACCACAATCGACGGCACAATAAACTTTCTCGATCTTTGGTCTTCCTTCCTCCATCACCAGATCCAGCACCTGAGCGACGTAAGAGTTATGGCAGAAATAAGCGGAAACCCCTCGGCTCACTCCTGCCTGATCGCCATTAGCCCAGTTTGATTTTTCGCGTACGAGTTCAAGCACACCCGCATACCGGGCCGCATCGTAATCATTCCGCTCCCCTACCGGATTGCTTTTCGCACGTTCCAGGAGTTCCAGACGGAAGGCGATGGGATCCTTGCCGGCAGCTTCTGCGACTTCGTCGAGGAAAGACTGTTCGGCACCCGCTATAAAATTGGAGCGTGGAGCACGGAAGGCGCCTACAGAGATATTGGAGTCGATACTCCAGCGCTCCGCCAGATAATTGTCCAGCGCTCCGGCAGGAAAACGATCGGCGAAGAGTGGGCTCTCCGGGATACCCCCTGCCCGCACATGGAATGCAATAAGATTATTGTTTTCATCGAGCGCTGCCCGGTAAGTCGCATGATAGGTCGGCCGGTAAGTGCCAAAGGTCATGTCGTCTTCGCGGCTGTAAACCAACTTGACAGGGGCATTCATCTTCTGTGATATGACGGCCGCTTCCACAATGAAGTGTCCGTACAGTCGCCTGCCGAAACCACCACCCTGCCGCGACATCTGAATATCGATTTGCTCCAGCGGCATGTTAAGCCGGGCGGAAACCGATTTCTCCATGGCTTCCGGAGTTTGGATAGGTCCCAGCAGTTCGGCTTTGTTTTCGGTCACATGCGCAAAGAAATTCATGGGCTCCATGGTATTGTGAGCCAGGAAGGGAGCGGTATAGGTGCGCTCGATGACCTTGGCAGCTTTCCGGAATGCTGCTTCCGGGTCACCATCCTTGCGTGCTACTTCGGCCAGCTTGGCGCCGAGTTCATCCATCTTGCTGGCATGATCGGACGAGTTTTCCAGTCCGGCCGTTTTATCGAAATTTTCAATGGGCTGCCATTCTACACGAAGCGCTTTTTTCGCATTCATCACTTCCCAGGTAGAGCTGCCCACGATGGCCACTAGTTCTTTGAAGGCACTGACATCCGACCAATCCGTCTTCATCCCTTCGGGATAGGAGGTTATCACAAAGACATCCTTGATACCGGGCATGGATCGTACGCCCGAATCGTCCATGGATTTGAAGCGCAGGCCGAATGCCGGCGGATGAATCAGCATGGCAGTCAGCATCCCTTCGCGGTAGGTGTCCAGGCCAAATAATGGCTGGCCGGTAACGATTTTCTTACCGTCCACATTCTTCCGTGGCGTGCCGATGATCTTGAAGTCAGCCAAGGCTTTCAGTTCCACCTCCTCCGGTACGGTCATATTCACCGCAGCAGAAGCCATCTCGCCATACCCGGCTGATTTACCACTGGCTTTATGATGAAGCACTCCGGCTTCGGTGGTCACCTCCTCCACGGGTACCTGCCAGGCTTGTGCTGCAGCCTCACGCAACATATGACGCGCCGTTGCTCCGGCCATACGCAAGGGTTTCCATGCCTGGCGGATGGATTGGCTTCCTCCGGCTAACTGACGGGTAAAAACATCGGTATTCAGCGGAGCCTGTTCCACGATCACCTTGGCCCAGTCCACGTCGAGCTCTTCAGCAACCAACATGGGCATCGAGGTTTTGACATTCTGACCGATCTCCGGGTTGGGTGACATGATGGTGACCACGCCATTATTGCCAATTTTCAGAAATCCGTTGATGCCAAACCATTCATCCGGCATGGTAAGCACATCTTCAGGCTTAGCCTGGCAAGCCAGCCAACTGATGCTGAGCATCATGCCCCCACCAGCCAGTGCAGTGGTTTTGAGAAAGGAACGTCTGTTAAACGAAGTTTTTATACGCGTCATGTTTGAATTTTAAATAGCCAGTGAAATGAAATAGAAGGTCCTGAGATTTATCCTGCGTTTCCGGCAGCAGTTTTAATGGCTGCTTTGATGCGGGTATAGGTTCCGCAACGGCATAAATTGCCGTGCATCGCACCGTCGATTTCTTCATCGGTGGGATGTGGATTGGACTTCAGCAGGGCGGCAGCATTCATGATCTGACCGGCCTGGCAATAGCCACACTGTGGTACATCATGTTCCAGCCACGCTTTTTGTACGGGATGATCTCCTTTTTCGGAGAGACCTTCGATGGTCGTAATAGCCTGGTTGCCCACCGCTGAAACCGGCAGGATGCAGGAGCGCATGGCGACCCCGTTGAGATGGATGGTACAGGCGCCACACTGGGCTATACCACAACCGTATTTGGTGCCTACCAGGTTCAGGTGGTCCCGCAATACCCAGAGCATGGGTGTTGTTGGGTCAACATCAACTTGGCGGGATGTACCGTTAATATTCAAATTAAAATTTGCCATAATATGTATAAAGTGCATTAATAATACGATCAACTCTCTGTCCGTCAAACAGCAGAGCGCACGAGCGGTTCAATAATAATTACAATGATTATTAAGCCCAGCGATTGACAGGTCGACTAAAATAGGAATTTAACCCTGAAGCCTTCAAACTACTTTGCAACTAAATGCCTGCTTAACAATTTTTTAACCACCAGACTTACCTAGACAACCAAAATTCAAACATTCCCCATTCAACATTCAACATTCAACATTCAACATTTCTTAAAGCCCCGTGGCCCGTTCCATCGCTTCAGTATACCGGGTCCCTTGTACCTTAATGTGTGCAGATGCCTGTTCGATCTCCTCCAGTTCCTGCTTGGTAAGCTGAATGGAGGCTGCACCAGTGTTTTCCAGCATCCGGTGCATTTTCGTCGTGCCGGGGATGGGTACGATCCAGGGCTTTTGGGCCAATACCCATGCCAGGGCGATCTGTGCTGGTGTCGCTTGCTTGCGCTCCGCAAAGGATTGGATAAGATCCAGTAAAGCCTTATTGGCTATCCGGGCATCTTCCGTGTAGCGGGGAAGGTTATTCCGAATATCACCAGCGGCAAACGTAGTATTTTCATCGATCTTTCCTGCCAGGAATCCCTTACCAAGCGGGCTGTAAGCGACCAGACCAATACCCAAAGCCTCGATGGTAGGGATGATCTCCTTTTCATGCTGCCTTGTCCACAACGAATATTCACTCTGCAGTGCCGAGACCGGCTGTATGGCATGGGCGCGACGGATGGTTGAAGCACCTGCCTCGGAGAGTCCGAAATGGCGAACCTTACCTTCCCGGATAAGGTCTCCAACTGTTCCGGCAACGTCCTCAATCGGCACATTGGGGTCCACCCTATGCTGGTAGAAGAGGTCCAGCACGTCTACCTGCAGCCGTTTCATGGATTCTTCGGCAACCTTGCGGATGTTTTCCGGACGGCTGTTCACCCCGGCCATTTTTCCGTCGACGATGTTAAATCCGAATTTGGTGGCGATGACCACCTTGCCCTTGTAGGGTTGCAAAGCTTTGCCGACCAGCACTTCGTTGGTAAACGGACCATACACTTCCGCCGTATCAAAAAATGTAATCCCATGCTCCACGGCGGCATGGATCAGTTTGATCATCTCTGCCTCATCAGCCACAGTACCGTAGCCGAAATTCATACCCATACATCCAAGACCGATGGCCGATACTTCAAGTTGGTTTCCTAATATGCGCGTTTGCATGACGTTTGATTTTTAATGAAATAAATGAACGTTGCTATCACTTATGTCTGAATGCTCAACGTATTATTGGATGCAAAGTTCGCCCGCAGGACATCGGCATGCACAACGCGAACCAAACAGATGGTTACGAAAATCAAATAAATGATCCGGCCTGATTGCCTTTGGCTTCAGCGGCTTATGCAACCGTAAATCAATGATGTGAAAGGCAGGGTGCCTCAGGAAAAGCGATCATGTTGAGGGCGGCGTTTACCCCAGGACCTGATTCGAGCTTAGAAAAGGCTGATGGTAATAACGCTGGCCCGTAGCACGGTATAAGGCGTTGGCGACTGCAGCAAACACCGGTGGAAAAGGCGGCTCACCCATGCCGGTAGGATCTATTTCATTCTCTACAAAATGAACGTCGATCCTGCGTGGAGCTTCTCCCATCCGGATCATCCGGTACGTGTCAAAATTGGATTTGTCCGGCACACCTGTCTTGAAGGTCATACCGCCAAACAGGGCATTGCCAACTCCATCCACAATGGCTCCTTCCGCCAAGTTGGTTGCTGCATCCGGATTTACAACAATACCACAATCCACAGCACAGCATACGCGTTGAACCACCGGTTTTCCCTCCTCAAGGGTCAGATCGAGCACTTCCGCCGCATAGGTATTGTGGCAAAAATAAGCAGAAACACCGCGGTACACCCCGGGCTGGCCTTCGTTCCAGCCGGATTTATCCCGCACCAGTTCCAGAACACCTGCATAACGGGAAGCATCGTAATCGTTGTCTTTCCCTACCGGATTTTCCATGGCTTGCTTCAGCAGCCTGAGGCGGAAGTCAATGGGATCCTGGCCTGCAGCCTCGGCTACTTCGTCGAGAAAGGATTGTTCAGCCGCCGCCATAAAATTCGACCTGGGAGCACGGAATGACCCAATCGTTATATTGGAAGGGATCACCCATTCTTCGGCCAGGTAATTGTCAACGGCTCCGGCCGGAAAACGGTCTGGAAACAATGGGCTCTCGGGTATGCCTCCGGCTTTCACATGGAAAGCGGTCAGCTGGTTGTTGGCGTCCAGGGCTGCCCGGTAAGTCGCCTGATACATGGGGCGATAGATACCCGAGGTCATGTCATCCTCCCTGGAGTAAATTAATTTGATGGGCGCATTCATCCGTTGGGAGATCACGGCAGCTTCGACCAGCCAGTGGGCATAGGACCGCCGCCCATAGCCGCCACCCAGCCGGGTCATTTGGATGTCGATGTTCTCAAGCGGAATCCCCAGCCGGGCAGAGACCGTCTTTTCGGTATATTCCGGTTTTTGCAGGGGGCCCCTCAACCTTGCCTGGCCGTCGTTGACATGAGCAAAAAAATTCATAGGCTCCATGCAGTTGTGCGCCAGGAAAGGTGCCGAATACGTACGTTCGATGACTTTGGCTGCCTGCCTGAATGCACGATCGGGATCACCGTCTTTCCTGCGGATATTGCCAGGTTTTGCCGCCGCTGCTGCGATTAATTCCTGATGCGAAGCCGTGCCTTCCAGGCCGGCGGGTATGGTGATGGTTTGTTTTTGCCCAAAGCGGTCTACCGGCACCGTGGTATCTGCAATGGCTTCCCACTCTACGCGCAGTGCCTTCTTGGCATTCATCACCTCCCAGGTGGATTGGCCCACTATGGCAACCAGGTCGGTAAAAGTGACCGTATCAAAATATTGACGTTCGTAATCATCCTGCATGGACTTAAAGGAGAAGACATCCCGGATGCCCGGCAATTTCGTAACACCATCGACATCAGCCGATTTCAGTTTCATTCCAAAAGCCGGAGGGTGCACGATCATCGCGATCAGCATGCCCTCTTGCTGTACATCAATTCCAAATAATGGCTGGCCGGTAACGATTTTCAGGCCATCCACATTTTTGCGGGAGGTGCCGATGATCCCGAAATCCTTTATGTCTTTCAATGTCACCTCTTGCGGTACAGGAATTTTTGCAGCGGCATTGGCCAGATCCCCGTAGGTAGCTGATTTTCCGCTACCCTCGTGATAAAGCACGCCTTCGTGGGTGGTAACTTCATCGAGTGGTACCTGCCAGGCTTGAGCTGCTGCCTGGCGCAGCATGTATCGGGCGGATGCTCCTGCCATACGCAAGCCCTGCCAGCTTTGCCGGATGGCCTGGCTACCGCCGATAAACTGCCGCGTAAATGCATCGGTATTCAGGGGAGCTTGTTCCACGATGACCTGATTCCAATCCACATCCAGCTCATCAGCCACGATCATCGGCATGGATGTCTTGACATTCTGTCCGCCCTCGGGATTTGGCGATACGATGGTTACAAGCCCATTGCTTCCTATTTTCAAATAAGCATTGATGGCAAACCATTCCTCAGGAAGATCTTCGGGATCCATAGCACCAGGTTGGCAGCCGGCCAGCCAGCTAAATCCAAGCACCAGGCCGCTTCCGGCGACTGCCGAGGATTTTAAAAATGATCGTCTGCCCATTTTGGTTTTAACCTGCATCATGATTTGCTTTGTTCTAAGATAAGGCACCCCGGCCACACTTGCCCAATGCCTACGGGTAATTCATGATTTACAGGCAGCACAGCCTGGTGGAAGTAACTTACGGACTGTATTCGGTATGGACTTCGTGCCCCGGGTTATCCCAGCATCTGGTTTTCCCCAGGAAGGGTTGATTGTACGAGCGCTTTCCGGTGGCTTTATACAATGCATTGGCCACGGCATCAATGGTCGGCGGGAATGGCACCTCACCCTTTCCGGGCGGGTCGACTTCATTTTCTATAAAATGTGCATCAATGAACCTGGGTGCAAAACGGCTATTCAACAGGGAACTGGTGTTCCAGAAACTCCACAGATTCCAGGGTAAGACATTCCACAGCCGTGTATCCTAACGGTTAATCCAAATCACCCAGCCTGGTTTTCATGGCAAGATGCAGCAACTCTCCAACCAGAATTTTTACAATGTTGTATTTGAATGGTTAGCCGGAAGCAGCCTCGTCAAACATCCTGAGAAAGAGATTCTCCGCCCTTCCGGCTTCGCGCTCTGTTAACTCTAAATAGGCGATAAATTCGTTCGAAATGGGGAAAAATGCCAATTCATTCAAGGGAGTGACCGGTCTGTAACAGGACATGCACATACCATGGTACAAAAATTGTAGGGAATGTGGTGAATAAGTCAGGCAGGGCTTACCAGTAACCTATTTACCTGAGAATCCTATGGGCCGGAAGGACGGTAAAAAAGAAACCATTTCCATCATTCAGACCTTCAATTCGTCGTTGAAGAAATACCGTTCATTTTGGTATACCATCCTTGCTTTTTACCTGTTCTCAGGACTGTGCGCCCAGCCTGTATATCAGGCATCCGATTTTGCAGCTGTGGGTGACGGACAGCTGGTCAGCATCGCCACCCGGGATCTCGCGTCGTTTGATTTCGCGGCGACCGGTGCCAATTATACCTGGAATTACAGCAAGCTTAAAGTAAAATATCAGCAGGAACTGGCTTACATAGACCCTATCTGGCCGGATATAAAATGCCTTGCCAGCTCCGAATGCTTTGCGAATTGTAAAGAAACGTTCAAATCAAATTTCAACCTGGCGATTGCTCAAACCGACTCCATCCGTACCAAATACTTTCCCTCAGCCATGTCATCGAGCATTACCAGAAAACCGATGAAGCACTGGCAGCAAAAATGATCGGGGCACGTTCAACCTGGATGGCAGGCCCATTCAACTGCTGATCGAATATTCGCATATGATACCTCCTAAAATTTCCGTTGAAATACGGACAGGAAGACCATTCGACCGGGCAATACATGATTAGTTTGGAAGCATTTGGGATTCCCATCGGCTTAACCACGACCATCCGGCGCATCAATGAGGTAGAAGGATGGGGAAGTGTGATTACCCCATACAATGCCTATCCTTCAGTATTGAAAGTTAAAACCTTGCTGATCCGTTCAAACACCCTGGTCAATCAAGGTGAAACCCTTGTCACAAACGACACCATGGTCCTCTATCAATGGTTTGACCCAAACTTCACCATTCCCGTTTTGCAGGCCAAGGGAAGGGTGACCAGTAAAAAAACGGTCATGACGGAAGCCAGTTTTTTTGGTAGTTTTCAATGTCTCCCACCGACATCCGCATTCACTTACCTACCCCAGGCGCCGGCATACGATCGCCATACCAACACCGCTGAAGTCTTTTTCAGTAATCTCAGCATCAATGCCGACTCATTCTACTGGGCTTTTGATGATGGAGCCCGGTATAACAACATCAATGTGGTGCATACTTATGAGCAGCCCGGGATCAAGCAGGTTAAACTCAAAGTGTTTAACTCCCGATGCAATCCCATCGTCTCGGATACAATTTCCGTCCCGGTCATTGTTGTAGATACCTCTTCGATGCGGGTATACTACCGGTCCGAGCAGATCTGTCAGGGCGACAGTGTATATTTGCAGGGGGCCTATCAAAGGACTGCCGGCATCTATTACGATACACTCCAAACGACTTCTCAATACGACAGCCTGATGGTCACCTCCCTAGGAGTCACCCGGATTAATGCAGATCTTCTGGTTAAGCTTGGCGCTTTGTCTTCCAGTGAACCCGGCGCCCGGTATCAATGGTTAAGTTGCGATGATGGTTTTCTGCCTATTCCCGGAGCTACCGGGTACAACTATGTACCTACCGCCAGTGGCAGCTACGCTGTGGAAATAGCTAAAGCAGGATGCATCGATACCACCGGGTGTTACGCCATGCTGACAACCAGTGTACCCGAGTCCTTTTCTCCCGACAAGGTGCGAACGTTTCCCAACCCCACACAGGATCGTCTCCGGATAGAATTTAAAGATATCCAGCCTGAATTAACGTTTTCTCTGTTTACCATGCAGGGAATTCTGATTCAAAAACAAACGTATCTCGATAAAAAATCAATCCAACTGGATCTGACCAATTTTGCCAATGGGATGTATTTGCTGGTAGTCAGCAAACCCGGCAGCCCCGATCAGATACCGATCAAGGTGGTTAAATACTAGAATCTTTGCTAGCAGTCATCAATCCCACCCTACCATTCCGTCGACCCCTTCGGTTCTGCTTTTTCATTCAACACTCAACTCGTCTTGCAATTCATGGTCGTACGCCTAGCAGGATGGAATTTGAATGAGGCTACCGCGAAGACTGGCACCGCGATAATGCCAGGAAAAGGAGCTACCGTATTCGGGTGAGCTCTTTTTTGATTACTCACATTTAACCAAATACTATCCTATCGATACTTGTTGTTTAGATCTAATCACCCAAGATTCATTGATCAATTCAAGATTTACGAGGAAACCTGAGGCAAAAGTTCTATCTCTGTAAAAAGTAACTCGCAAATAAGCTTTATTCTCCAGTATTATCGGCCTGGAAAACAAAATGCTATTATCCTTCAAGTTATCCGAAGCATAATCCTCAAAACTCTTCATAGATAAGCGATGTATGCATTCAATTTCATCCTTAGAAAAAGATTTGTCATCTTCAATAGCATCTTTGATATCCGATTGACTAATTGAATCTAAATATCGCTTAATATCAGTGTCCTCAAAGTTCGCCCACAGATTGAAATGGTTTATAGTCTTTTCTGTAAAAGAAGGGATCTTTGGGAAAAAGATAAACTCTAAAGAATCAAGAACCTTTGCTGTAATTTCTGACCTATTACTACAAGTATCAGCACTTTGATTCGATGTGTTTGACACACAAACCGTAAAAGCAAGCAAAAAGTACAACATCAGACTCATTTGTAACTTGTATTTAATAATTACTCCCATCGCATATCCTTGAATTCTGTCTAGCTTCATTGTTGTAAGACTTATATTGGCTATATTCATCTACTAGCCTAGTAACGCCTGCAGCTTCCACCGCCCTTTCGATTCCTTCATAAACAATTCCGTAGTATTTATATTCAGGCAGTCTATTACTATCTAACTGCCTTAGTACTCTGGCTATGGGTTTGATATAGAAATCCCCGATAAACACATGGTCTGCATAGTCGCGATATCCAGAGTAAGTTTTATAATACTGAAGATATTGAACTGTATTTAACCCGGTAGGTATTCCGTCATCCACTAAATATAAGCTCATTGCTGCATGTATACCCTCATGTAGTATAGCATCTGCCATATTTATGGGTGATTGATTAAGGTCTAAATAAATATCAATATTGCATATATTACTGCCATCGTACCACCAACTCGTATGATCGTAAATTGAGCCTGGTTTAAAGTTTAATTGATAATTGGTTAAATCTTTAAAGACACCAATAGTCTGATTGAACAGGCTATAATTACCTTTCATAAACTCATTGTATAAGCATTCGAAAATCGGACTTATTAAAGCTTCGATAGGATTTATATTATCATCTGGATCGGAATCCGAAGATGGAGGAGTAGATCCACCACCCCCACCGCCACCTCCTGAATAGGAACCACTACACACCCATTCATATTGATAGTAGGTATTACAATCATAACAGCTAGTTATCCACCCAGCGCGGCTACAATAACATTCTGTTATTTGATAGAGCGTCCAGTTGCAAACTACGTCCCTAGTCTCAAGCAATTCTCCATTCAAACCTTGGCTTTCAAAGTATTCAACAATGGAACAGTCCGTTTCACCAAAAAGTACGACATCCTGATATGCAATGGTTAATGCGCTAATATCGTAGGACAGTTCTTTGTATCAATATTTGTTTTAATTGCCTGATTCATGGTCGTACCTATTGAAAAAGGGAAATCCTTCAGAGACAGCACCAGATTGCCTGCCGTAAAGAAGCCGTCCAGATCATCCAATCGGAGGTAATAAACCTGTGGATTGATCTTTAACCTCAATCGATTTCCCAGGGGGATATCATGCCAGTTAACCCGGAATGTGATAAAATTCGACAGCTTGGTCGTGGTCTCCTTGGGTCCAAATGCCAGCAAATAATACATACCCAGGTCCAGGTGCTCCGAAACCTTATAATTGGCTGCCAGATCAAAGGGCAAAAAGCGCTGCACCCGGATCCGTTCGTTCACTATGCCATTTTCTTCATACGACTCCGAACTAAATGCCAGTGCCGGAAGATGGGAGCCAGCCTGGAGCTGAAATTTATCCTGTCTGATTAATTTGTAGCGCCACATGAAAACGATGGACCATGGTTTCCCTTCCAGCGAAAACCGTAGCTGCGGGTCAAAGCTCAGGCGCTTATGACTTACGGACAAATCGAGGATCGCCGCTGGCTTTCCCAATGTAAAAGTGGGTACAAAGGAAAACCCATTATTGGTAACACTCAATGCGCCATGCAACTGGATGGGTTCCGGCACTGAGTTCACTTCCTGGGCCAGAGCCATTGTGGTCAGCAGCAGTATGGCCCAGGTTAAAATTATGTTTCGGACAAAGGACATTTTGTTGGTTGTTTTGTTCCAACAAAATTAAAGGAGACCAGCACTAATCCTCTTTCAATTTCAAACGGAACCTTACAAAAATCAAACCATGTCATCAACGATGGAAACCAAGATCGGGATCGGGTTAATCTCCTTCTGCTTCTTCCAGCCACCCATGCATTTTTTCGCAAAGCGTCTCGCTGAAAAGATCAAGGTCCTCTTCCGGGATAAATCCATGCACGCATAAATTATGCAGTGACAGCAGCAATTTTGACCGGGATAATTCACCGAAACATTTTTGCAGGATTTCGGCTTCTTCTTCCATCTTTTTTTTGGTGATCCAAAACTGATCGGTAGAGGTCAGGTTTGTATCCGACAAGACTTCAACCAAATCCCGGTTGCGCTGAGCCAGATACTGCTCTCGCCACCGCGCCACATTGGCACTGAAGATTTTCCAGTCCGATTCTTTTGGTTGATCTGTCATAGTTCATTTGTGCGGAAACCACACCGGCCCTGTGGTCATCCAAAACCAAGATACAGGATATTCCTACCAATCTCAATGCCTGCGAGGATTAAACCGGTCAACTTCATACCCCTAATACTTACGTTGGTACACTTTCATCAAGCATTCATCAACGCCGTAGCAATCCTGCTTAACAGAGGAGGATAAATTATCGGCTATTGGTAACTTTGAATGTGGCAAAACGCGGTATCCTCCGGCATTTCTTTTATTGGTTGCTTTACCTGGCATGGCAGTCCTATGCCGAATATTTATTCAATTTCAGAAGTGGCGATTCACTGACCCTGACGCAAAAAATCTGGGCTTCTGTAACAGTAGAAGCCTGCCTGCTGCCTGTAAAATTTGTTTTGTGCTATCTCAGTGTCTACCTGATCAACCAGGCCCTTTCGAATTCACAGGACAATCAGCGAACCTGGTTCCAGGTGGTTAAAATTGTGCTGTTGTTAATTGTTTCCATATTGGCTCAGCGCTGGGTGAGTAATTACATCGCTTATCCGCTGGCGCTTCATGAACGGGTGGATGTACCGTTTTGGGGGCCTTCCTATCTGACCAACTCAGCCATCGACATGATCGTCGTATTCGGGTTGTTTAATTTCATGAATTTTTTTGAACTGCGCTCCGTGCTGGTACGTGACCGGGAAATAGTGAGGCAACAAAAACTGGAAGCCGAATTACATTTTCTGAGAAGTCAGATCAACCCTCATTTTTTATTCAACACCTTGAATAATATTTATGTGCTGGCAAAAAATCATCAACAGGAAGCTCCGTCAGCCATCCACAAATTAGCAGGATTACTGCGGTTTTTATTGTATGACTCCAACCAGGAATTAATTGCCTTTGATCAGGAGCTCAAATTTATTCAGGACTACCTGGAACTGGAGAAACTTCGTTACCGGAAAAACAAACTGGAATTGATCATAGAATTACCTGCTTCTTCCTCCCAACCCATAGCACCCATGCTCCTCTTGCCTATCCTGGAAAATGCCTTTAAACACGGCAGCAGCGAAAGCCAACATCAGGCATTTATCCATATCCACATCAATCTGGAGGGAGCCCAATTATCAGCTGAGGTGGTCAATTCATACGAATCAAAAGAAACGAAAGAACAAGCTGGAATCGGATTGGAGAATTTAAATAAAAGGTTGCATTTATTGTACCGGGACTATCAATTGGATATTAAAGACCAGGATCAGCAGTTTTCTGTGTTCCTGCGCATAAATCTGAACTCTTATGCATCAACTAAACTGTCTCATCCTTGAGGATGAACCACTGGCTGCCGAGTTGCTTACCGAATACCTGGCACAAATAAATTATTTGCATCTGGTCGCTGTCTGTGAAAATGCATTCATTGCCGCAGATTATTTACAAAATGAATCCATTGACGTCATCTTCCTTGATTTGCATTTGCCTAAAATAAAAGGTTTCGATTTCCTAAAAACATTGCCAGATCCGCCACAGATCATCGTGACCTCGGCCTATCACCAATATGCCCTGGAAGGATTTGAATTAAACGTTGTGGATTATTTATTGAAGCCCATTGAGCTGGTGCGTTTTATGAAGGCCATCAATAAATTAAAACCAAGATCTGCCGAGGCCACCGGATTAAACCAGGAAATCACCTCGCCAGATCACATTTTTGTACCAACCAACCGGGCGATGACTCGGATCAATTTTCACGATATACTCTACGTGGAAAGCCTGCGACAATACATTAAAATTGTCACCACGGACCAAACAGTTGTCACCAAATTGAATATTGGAAATTTTGAGCCCGGCCTGCCTGCTCAACTGATCCGGATCCATAAATCATTTATTATTTCCAAGGATCACATTAAATCGTATAACCACAAATTCGTCACACTGAGCAACGACAAAGTGATCCCCATTGGTGCCACTTACAAGAATGAATTCCTGAACCACTTCCCTCACTGACCAGACCTCCCGGTTAGTCTGAAAATTCAGGCAGTAATTGATGTATTGGTACCCTTTTCTTTCAATTTGGTACACTTTTAATCTGCCTGTCAAAAGGAATCCCTAGCTATACACCACAATTTACCAGAATGAAAATACCGGTTTTGTGGTTTGTACTTTCTGTCCAGCTTTCCGTTCAATGCAAAAAGGATAGCCAATCACCTGCCAGCCTCGTCCAGGGCATCTGGCAGCTGTCGACGATGACCATTATTGCCGGGCAAGATATGGCTGAACTGCCCGTCAGGAACCAGACGATGCGACTGGAAGATGGCTATTACGAATATGGTGCATCGAATAGCCGGCAGCAGGGAACCTACCACCTCAGTGAGGATTTCCAACTTTTAACGACCACCGATGCCCAGGGTAATACGTTAAGCTATACAATACTCCAGCTGGATGACCAACAGCTGGTCCTGGAAGCGCTTCGTATCCCGGGTAACCAGGCTATGCTGTCTGAGGCTGGAAAGCTGGCATTGACCGCGCTTAATCTGGAGTTTTTGCGCCAGGGGAAAGAACTGGATGAAGCCAAACTACTGACAACTGAACTGGTCGCTACCCTTTCATTTACCAAATCCTGAACCATGCGATTGAATCTAAAACCATTCTTCCTGTTGCTGCCTACCCTCTGCAGTCTCGAGGTGAACGGGCAATGGGCCTTCTATAATCAGGAAACACCGAACTCACTTGCTCCCCGGTTGTTCGCTCCGTATCTAATCTCGACGCCATACAACGAACGGGATTTTGCCATCTCACCGGACGGCACAGAACTATATTTTACCCTGCAGTATACTGCAACACGGTCCATCATCGTCTACACCCGCTACACAAATGGGTACTGGTCGCTGATCAAACCGGTGCCTTTCTCCAGCGGGCAGGCTGATCTGGAACCGGCTTTATCCGCCGATGGAAACACGCTGTTCTTCGCCTCCAACCGCAGTCTGACCGGGACTGCCAAAGATTTTGACATCTGGTTTGTGGATCGTCCGCAGGGAGGAAGCTGGGGTGAACCAAAACTTGCCGGAGGAGGGATCAATTCGCCCGGAAATGAATTTTACCCATCGATTGCCAAAAATGGTAACCTTTACTTTACGTCGGAGCGTGGCGGAGGCAAGGGTGGTGAGGATATCTGGATGTCTTCTTTCGTAAATGGCCAGTATAATACCCCGGAATCCCTGCCGGTGGCCATCAATTCCATCCGGGGAGAATACAATGCATTCATTGATCCGGATGAGCAATTCATCTACTTTTCCAGCGATGGAAGATCTGATGCCATCGGAGGCGGTGATCTGTACATCAGCCGGAAAGGTGCCAATGGTACGTGGCTACCTGCCGGACGGTTAAACTTTAACTCAGCACAACTGGACTATTGTCCCTATGTAGCGTCAAATGGCAATTATTTGTTTTTTACCAGCACACGGCCGGTAGAGATAGCTTCCAATGGCAATCCGCTTGACCTTGTGGACGTATTGCACCAGGTCCTGTCACCCAATAACAATCAAGGAAATTTATACTGGGCAAAACGATGATGCCAACTGGGGTGAGGGAGCCATCAATCAGACACCTCACCTCAGGTTTTTCCGGATTTGGTAATATGTTGGAATGACTTGCAAATCCAGTTTTACCCATCAAATTATTGTCCGACCAATACCAGTTCAGGAAGCCGGTTTCTGCGTACCAATAACCATATTGCCAATCCTACCTCACCCACGATCATGGGCAACATGAAAATCATTTCCAGGATCTTTCTGATCCCGGAAAAATCAGGCACGAGCGTATTCCCCAGGTGTATGATCACATATCCCACACCGGCAAGTGTTATCAAATAACCGATCCATTTGGGAACATATTCCGATTTAACACACAATGGTCCCAGGATCAGTAAGTGGAAGCCAAAAAGGATCAAACCAAAGGACCAGACATCCCGGAAAGTACCAATATGTGTTAACGCCGTTTCCGTCGATTCGAGGCCGGACTGTTTTGCAAGCAACAAAAAGACAATGGCAATGCCGAGAATGCCGGCATAGAGCATTCGTAGCCACCCCGACAGCAGCGACCAGAAACGATCTACCGGTCGCAGCAGGACATACAGGGCCCAGGCCACCAGCACATCCGTGATCAGTATCAGTAACCAGGCGCCAATGCTTCCACGCAGTGACCAGCTTACCGTATCATTCGGAATTCCGGTCTCTGCTTTTGATAACCATCCCACGGCAAAGATGGCTGCGACAGTCATGATCAGTAATGAAATACCCGTTATGGAAGCATAAGTTTTTAATGTCTTGGCCGGTACGTCCGTCATTTTTAATTGTTTTGGTGAAAATTCCGGGGATGCTTAAAGGTAGGGCATTGACTTTAGTTAACTGGTGGATATGACCACTCATTTTCTTTTTTATGGACTTCAATGGGATTTGATTCCATCCTTTTCTTGATTTCCATCTCCCCGGATACAACTGCAAATCATCAGAAGCACCCGGCAATTCCCACGGTACTGGCCATCAGGATGCCCGGGAAGCAGTTATATTTACCCGTGCGTTCGCTTACTGGCTTTTATGGAATATTACTTTCAATTGCAGTTTGTCCGGTTCAAACGTCTGCTGGTCGCTTCAGGGGTACATCCTGCTATCGGCACATTGTTGATCCTGGCGGGATTTCTTGCCGGTTCTTATTATCTGTTCTACCGGGTCGATTGGGCTGCCTGGATATTCATGGCTATTGGATTGATTGTCATCTCACAGCTTGGCAATAAGCACCGGGTGGAACAATTGAGGTGGATATTTCCAGCGGCTACCTTGCAGAGGATAAGGCTCCTGGAAAATGGACTTGCTGCACTTCCATTCGCATTGTTCCTGCTTGGTGAGCGCCATATCTATTTTGCAGCATTTTTAATCATAAGTGCGCCGGTACTGGTATTTATGCGATCACCTGACCGGATAGGATTTATCATCCCTACCCCATTCAAACGGTTTCCATTTGAGTTACCGGCAGGGATCCGGAAAGCCTGGTGGATGCCTGTTATCATCATTTTTTTATTGGTTAAAGGGATACAAGTCCATAATTACGGATTGTCCCTCTCCGCCATGATCCTGATTGCCCTTACCGTAATGTCTTTTTATGCCTACCCTGAGAAGGTCTATTATGCCTGGATCCATGCCTTGACGCCAAAAGCCTTTTTAAAGCATAAGATCCGTACTGCCTGGATTGGACTGAGCATCCTATGCCTGCCGGTTTGGATGGCGATTTGCATCGCGTTTACGGATTCAATCTGGGTCAGCTCCGGAATACTAGCCCTGGGATTCGTCTTCCTGGCATTCTTGATCCTGGCGAAATATTCTGCATATCCACACGAGATGAGCATACCACAGGGACTATTGGTTGGCCTGAGCTTATGGTTTCCGCCCATGTTGCTGTTTATGGTTCCGGTATTTTATCGTCAGGCAATTCGACAAATAACTCCCTATTTATCATGATCAGCGTTCTGGAACTCAGTAAATCCTTTGGAAATCATCAGGTATTGAAGCGGATCAATCTCACCTTTGAACCAGGCAGAATTTATGGTATCGTAGGCGAAAACGGATCTGGCAAAACTACTTTGTTCCGCTGCATTGCCGGCCTGGAGTCGTATGCCGGAACCATTCAAAGCCCTTATCCGGTGCTAAAAGATCATACCGGATTTTTACCGACCAATCCCGAATACCTTTCCCGGATCACCGGCTGGGAATTTCTGAAATTAGTATGCATCGCCCGTGGCATCCGTGAGGAAGCTTTTGAAGAACAGAATATCTTTGACCTGCCACTTGATCAATACGCAGACACCTATTCCACCGGCATGAAGAAAAAGCTGGCCCTGATGGGGATTCTGTTGCAGAAAAATGATTTGTTTATCCTGGATGAACCTTTCAATGGAGTGGATATCCACAGCAACATGATCATTCTGGATATCATCCGAAAATTGAAATCCATGCAAAAAACAGTCTTGATATCCTCACATATTTTTGCCACTCTTCAACAGACTTGTGATTGCATCCACCTGCTTCAGGATGGAACTATGGCGAGAACAGTAGCTCCGGACGAATATGGTGAGCTGGAAGAACAAATGAAATCCTTTGTGGTGGGAGACCGCATCAATCGGATTCGAATCGGATGATGCAAACGGACGGGCAATACATTATCCCTTATCATGACGGCCTGCACACCCAGCTGTTGGCCGTATGGGAGAAGTCGGTACTGGCCACGCATTTCTTTTTGAAGCCCGGAGACTTAGCCGCCATCCGGGAGCTGGTACAGGAGATCGATTTCAATCATTTTCAAGTCTACTGCCTGCTGGAACAAACAACACTTGCCGGTTTCATCGGAGTTCTGCATCGCAAGGTGGAAATGCTTTTCCTCGCACCGGACTACTTCCGGATGGGTTTAGGGAGGAAACTGATGGATTTTGCCATAAATGTACTGGACGCAAATAAGGTGGATGTCAATGAGCAGAATGCAGCAGCCGTCCAATTTTATCAATCCCTGGGATTCACCGTTTATGAACGGACCGACCGGGATGACCAGGGGTATGAATACCCCTTGCTGAGAATGCGCTTAACGGATTGAAAAATGAAGCTTTATGCCAAGTATTTTTACGACCGATATCACCCAGGAATTCTATACCCGTGAACGCTGTCATATCGTGGAAATCCTGAACTTGCAGGCATGCAATAACCTATCCATTGCACAGGCCCGGGTGGAACCAGGTGTGACCACCGAATTGCACCGGCTGGACGTCGGCGAAGCCTATTATATCCTGGAAGGTCAGGGCAGGGTCTCCTTCAATGAAATGGACCAAATCGTGAAAACAGGCGATGTCGTGTTCTTCCCTGCCGGCACACCCCAACAAATTACTAATACCGGAGCCTCCGATCTTCGCTTTCTTTGCATTTGTACGCCACGGTTTACACCGGAGTCGTATAAAGCAATTACACCGGAATGACCACCTGATTTTCCCCCCTCAACTCCGCTCGGGGTGACCATAGCTTTTTTGACAGGCTGAACGTGGTCGATGCCTCTCCGCGCTCGTGCTGACCGTCGCCCTTGAATTCCCCGACCCATTCAACATTCAACCCTCAACCTTCAACATTTCTCTACCCTTCCCAAACATATATGCATCTTCTTTATCTTTGCCCCATGACCGAAAGCAGAAGATTGGACTACCTGAATGAATTGAATGAGGTGCAGCGACAAGCCGTCACGCATATCGATGGCCCGGTCATGGTAATCGCCGGACCTGGTAGCGGCAAAACCCGCGTACTCACCTACCGCATCGCCTACCTCATCGACAGCGGCATTCCACCCTGGCAGATACTCTCCCTAACCTTTACCAATAAGGCGGCCAGGGAGATGAAAGAACGTATCGAGCGGGTAGTCGGCCGCAAAGCCCAATACATCTGGGCCGGTACCTTCCACTCTATTTTCGCCCGCATCCTGCGTGTGGAAGCGGAGAAAATCGGTTATTCCTCCAACTTTACCATCTACGACACCGACGATACCAAAAGTCTGATCGCATCGATCATCAAGGAGATGGAGCTGGATCGCAATGCCTATAATGTCGGCGCCGTCCGCACCCGCATCTCAAGCGCCAAATCCAACGTCATATCCCCCATCGTATATGCCAAATCTCCGGAACTGATGGAGCAGGACCGGCAGAACCGCATGCCCATGCTGTACAAGATCTATGAGAAATATGCAGCTCGTTGTCATCGCGCCGGCGCCATGGATTTTGACGACCTGCTGTATCAATTGTTCAAATTGCTCTACCTGAACAAAGACGGCGTCCGCCAGAAATACCAGCAGCAATTCCAGTACATCCTGGTGGACGAGTTCCAGGATACCAACTATCTGCAATACTCCATCCTGAAATTATTGACCGATTATGAAGGGAGTGCCCGCAACATTTGCGTCGTGGGTGACGATGCACAAAGCATCTATGCTTTCCGTGGCGCTACCCTTCAGAACATCTTTGACTACCAGGAAGACTACCCGGAACTTTCGGTTTACAAACTGGAGCAGAATTACCGCTCCACCCAGTTTATCGTCAAAGCTGCGAATAAGATCATCACCCATAACAAAAAACAGATCACCAAAGATTTATGGACTGAACACGATGGTGGTCAAAAGATCCAGTTGATCAAGGCCATGTCCGATACGGAAGAAGGACGGCGGATCGCCGACACCATCGTCGAATACAAAAACCGTCACAACCTGCCCAGCCACGAGATTGCGATCCTCTAC
Organism: Lewinellaceae bacterium; assembly: GCA_020636135.1. NCBI lineage: Bacteria > Pseudomonadati > Bacteroidota > Saprospiria > Saprospirales > Lewinellaceae > Lewinellaceae bacterium. Next base: position 240,985 of record JACJYK010000001.1, on the reverse strand, counting down.
CGCACCAATGCTCAGAGCCGTGTTTTTGAAGAATACCTGCGACGCTACAACATTCCTTACCGGATCTTTGGTGGTCTGAGTTTTTATCAACGCAAAGAGGTCAAGGATATGATCGCCTACCTGCGTTTAGCCATCAATCCCAATGATGACGAAGCCTTCCGCCGGGTTATCAATTATCCCAAACGCGGTATCGGGCAGTCTTCATTCGACGCAATCGCTAACCTGGCCAACGCACAGGAGATATCGTATTGGCAGGCGATGCAGCAGGTAGAGCTGGGCGCCCGGACGGCCACTGCACTAAAAGATTTTGCCCGCATTGTGCTGGAGTCAAACCGGATGGCATCCACCCAAAATGCTTATGAGGTCACCGCGCATCTGTCCAAGACATCAGGAATCATGGGTCACCTCAAAGCAGAGAATTCCATCGAAGGACTGGCAAGACTGGAAAACGTCAATGCCCTGCTGGACGGCGTTCAGGAATTTGTTGAGAACGACGAAGTCATCGAGGGTCAGGATGTTCAGGACAAGTCCCTCGCAGCTTATCTGCAGCAGATATCCCTCCTCACCGATATGGATGAAGACACCAAACAGACCGAATACGTGTCGCTGATGTCGGTGCATGCGGCCAAGGGATTGGAATTTCGTGCCGTTTTTGTGGTGGGCCTGGAAGAGAATTTATTCCCGTCTTTTATGTCTCTTTCCTCACCCGAACAAATCGAAGAAGAACGACGCTTATTTTATGTAGCGATCACCCGTGCCAAAGAAATGCTTACCCTTTCTTTTGCCAATAGCCGCTACCAGTTTGGGCAGATGCGCTTCAACGACCCCAGCCGTTTTCTGGATGAGCTGGACGATGAAGTGCTGGATCCGGGAGCCACCAGCCGTGGGCAGCAGCAGGGATTTCCGGAACCGAAAGTGCTTGGAGGTATATTCCCGAAACCTCCCAAGCCTGCTTTTACCCCTAAAATAGATCCTGCCAACTTCCATGCAGCTGATCCAAACCAGATCCAGGCCGGCATGAAAGTGCTTCATCTGAAGTTTGGCGAAGGAGAGGTCAAGCGGGTAGATGGCGAGCGGGATAAACGCGTAGCAACCATCGTTTTCCCTCAGGTCGATAACCCGGAGCGCAGGATCATGCTCAAGTTTGCGAAACTGCAGATTTTGTGAGTTATGGATTATAATTTATGAGTTATAAGTGAGAGAAAGGGTGCAATAATTAGTCAAAGTTTTGAATTTGCAGTTAACATTATTAACCTGTGGAATCAAAGGCAAAAGGAATACTGAAAATGATACGTTCTGCAATCATTACCACGAAAAAGCATAACTCATAACTCAAAATTTATAACTAATAATTCCAACATAGTCAAATCACTTGCCCAGGAAGCCGGCTTTCTGCTGGTAGGTATTGCCCGGGCTGAACGGCTGGATCAGGAAGCGGAGCACTTGCAGCAATGGCTGAACCAGGGTTATCAGGGCACCATGGAGTGGATGTCCAATCACTTCGAAAAACGTGTTGATCCCACCAAATTGGTCCCCGGTGCCAAATCGGTCGTTTGCCTGGCCTACAATTATTTTCCGGGAGAGGTACACCAGAACCCCGAAGCACCTCAGGTGGCTAAATATGCCTATGGAGAAGATTATCATGGGGTGCTGAAAAAGAAACTGAAAGATCTGCTCGATTCCATCCGCCATCAATGTGGTCCTGTCTCAGGACGTTGTTTTGTGGATTCAGCACCGGTATTGGAGCGGGACTGGGCTCAACGCGCCGGGTTAGGTTGGATCGGAAAAAACACCCTGCTCATCCATCCACGCATCGGATCCTATTTTTTCCTGGCCGAATTGATCATTGATCTGGAACTGGAACCCGATGAGCCGGTCCGCGATCATTGCGGCACCTGCCGGAAATGCATCGAGGCCTGCCCCACCGGGGCCATCGCCGAGGAAGGCTACCTCATGGATGGCAGTAAATGCATCTCCTACCTCACCATTGAACTGAAAGGCGAACGCATCCCGGAAGCATTTCACGCCAAAATGGAAAACTGGGTTTTTGGCTGCGACATCTGCCAGCAGGTGTGTCCCTGGAACAGGTTTGCCACGCCCCATCATGAACCGGCATTCCAGCCTCAGGGACATTGGATGGAGTGGGACAAACACGAATGGCTGGAAATGAGTGAGGATGTTTTTGCTGAAGAATTCCGGAATTCACCACTGAAGCGACCTGGGTATACCGGTATACGGAGAAATCTGTCCGCACTGGAAAAATAACTTGCACCTGAATCGGCTCCGTTTGTCGGTGCAAAACAGGTATCATCAGGAGTATTTTAACCGTTTCCCGTCGATAACCTGCCTGGATCCATCGAATGGAGTTGGCACCACATGCTGCTTCCTGATAATTTTCAATAAAAAAAGATGATCACCGAATTGACAAGAGAGGAGCGCGACTGGGGAATAGCCTTACATCTATCGGCACTGGCCATGCACATCATACCTTTCGGTAATATCCTGGGGCCACTGATCATCTGGAGTAGTAAACGTGACCGGTCAGCCTACCTGGACCAGCAGGGCCGGGAGGTATTGAACTTCCACATCAGTTGGACCGTTGGATTGATCCTTGCCGTGATCATGCAGGTAATTGCCATCGCTTCCGGTATCAAGATCGTCATCCCCCTGTTGATACTCACTGGGATCGGATATTATTTCGGGATGCTGTATTTCATTATTGTAGCTGCATTAAGGGCTTCAGATGGACTGTATTTTGATTATCCGGTGCTTTGGGAAACCTTTAAATGAAGTTAGAATGATGGCTACTGCCCATGGTGTTTAACAAATTAATTTTTCGCATAATCCAGTAAAGCGGCCGCCTAGAACCCGGCCGCTTTTGTTTTTCCATGGTTTGTTGCCGGTAATTATTGCCCGAGGAGTTCATCCAAATGCCCCAGAGCCAGCGTAAATCCTTCTTTGAATCCCAGCTTAATGATCATCTCCAGATCTTCCAGCCGGGTGTGTTTGATCACCACATGGACCTCCGTCGTATCTCCCGATCCGTCAAAATGCACGTCCCAGTCCGAACGGGGAAAATCCGGGTTCAAATTGCCATCCGCATCACAGAAGGCATCCAGATACGTAAAATTCGTGATCGGCGTGATCGAAGTGTAGTCGGCCAAAGCCCAGTGTTCTTCCCCATTGGGCCCCATCATTGCATACAGTCGGCGTCCACCGACTTTGAAGTCCATTGATTTGGTTTTTGCCACGAAAGGGCGTGGTGCCCACCATTTATCCAGGAGGTCGGGTTGTGTCCAGGCAGCCCAGACCGTTTTCTGATCTGCTGCAAAGGATCGCCTGACATGTACGGATTTGTTCTCCCGGTCGATGGAAAAATCCATCATCATACTTGTTTTCATTTCTGTTGCGATTTTAAATTGATCAATACCTGGTCCAGTTGCTCAAAACGATCTTCCCACTGACGGCGTAGTTGATCAAACCAGGTCCTCAGGTTATCCATCTTATCCATTTTTAATCCATAGTAGATTTCCCGGCCTACTTTATCCGATCGGATCACATCACATTCCATTAAGAACTGGATGTGCTTCGAAACGGCCTGACGGGAAGTCTCAAAATGGTCTGCCAATGCATTGGGAGTCATAGCCTGACTGGCGATAAGAATCAAAATGGCGCGGCGGGTTGGATCGGCCACCGCTTGAAATACGTCTCGTTTCATAGGATTCATTTCTTGCAACCATGCAGTTGCAAATATAACTGCAACAAACTGGTTGCGCAATACCTTTATCAAAAAAATACCCCGGAATAATATTCCGGGGCTTCCTGTAAACAGGCCGTAACTCTTACGTATAAGTAACACCGGCTGGCAAATCAACCTTTCGACTGATCCGGCCGGTTAATCCTTATTCTGTTTCTTTGACCCTGATCTTATCTTTTACTGCATCCCGCGAAAGCTTTTGCATGTCGTACCCTTTAAGGTCACTCATCTTCACCGATAACTCTACTTTCTCTGGTAATCCGCAGTCCTCACATTCGGTCATGCGGATCCGGATGACCACGCTATCATCTTCATCCAGTGAATTGATGATCCTCCCGTAGTCAACCAGAGCGTCTTTCATCGCATCGATAAACTCGGGATACAACTTCTTGACCCGCGTGTTGCGTTCTTCCTTGGACATGTCATCGGTGCCCTGGGTGGGCATCGAGTAAGAGTCCTTCCCATTGATGTTGGAGGAATACACTTTCACGTTGAAGATAGCTCCCAGATTACTCAGTCGTTCATAGCTCACGGAAGGACTGGAGATAAAATATGTTTTGGATATCTGCTGATCAAATAATTTATCCAGTGCGGAGGCAAAGATCTCCATATTGGCATCCCGGGCCGTGTTCCGGGTAACTCTTTCCACATCGATCTCACTTTCGAAGGCTTCACGAGAAATTTTCTCCTGGTGATATTTACTGATCACCGCCATAGGCACCGAAAGATTGATCTGATCCATACTCTCATCCGAATCTGCCTGAGGTGCATAAGCAATTGTTGCAGGACAATCCTCACAGCCGCTTGACACAAAAAATCCCTGCATCCGGTTCAATTTGATCTGGACGATCACCTGTTCATTGTCCTTCAGCTGAGAGAGCAGGTGAGCATAATCGGCCAGAAAATTGGTTGCCACCTGCTGGTACCGATCGAGGATGCCCTCCATTTTTTCCTGTTGTTCTTCGTACATTTTATCCCGCCGGGCTTCCGCTTTTTCCCGGATCTGTTCGTCATCCACGGCATCGCCAATAGCCCGCTGAAGTGTGATGGTAGCGTCTTTTATATTGCCGCTGACACCATAGATCCCCCGGCCATCCCACAACATGTTATCTGGCCGTACACGGAATATAACCCCTTCATTTTCCAGATACTCGGCTTCCGTTCCGGTAAACCCACCGAACCGGTAGCCTTGTTGAAACTCCTGGCGCATGAGGCTCTGCAGGACATCCTGACAGACATTTATGTCCCGGTCCATGCGGCTTTCGTCAGCCTGACCGTAGGACACCAGGAACCCGGCCAGCATTAAGAGCAGCGTTATGCTTACTTTTTTCATCATTCGTAATTTTGATTAACCTGTTGAGTTTGATTAGAATAGCGGGGATCCAGCAGGTTTTGCTCCTGCATGGTTTTAGCCAGTTCCCGCAATCCGGCTTGTAACAGCTGTTGATTTTGTTGTTGGGTAGCCTGCAGATATTGAAAGAAATTCTCGGCAAAAAAATCAAGTTTGGCTTCAATTTCTTTATTCTGTTTTTGCATCAGTGAATGCAACCCTTCCAGCGTCACATAAGTACCGGAAGACATGGGCTTCGATTGAACCAAATATTTATCCGAGACCACTTGTTCAAAAGAATTCTGTTGCTGACTCAGCCAATCCTGCATCTTGGTTTCTGCTGTCGTCACCAGTGAATTGACCTGGACGGTATTGGCCTGTAAATACCGGTCGAGGTATTTTTGTATTTCCGGAGTTATGGATTCCGGATCCTGGATAGCCTGGCTGCGAACTGCATTCTTACCAAAGGCCAGCACCAGTTCTCCTTTGCCGGCTTCCACATGCAATCCTGTCCATGCTCCCAGGAGCAGTAAAGCCGCGATGGATGCAGCCACACCGTAAAAAGGTTTCAGCCACCGCAACCGGTGAGATTCCTGCGGAGGTGTGGCCGTGGGCATAGCCAGAGGTTCACGCAATTCCAGGTTGGGTACTGATTGGAGATGGCTGCGTACCTGCTGCATTTGTTGCAATTCTTTCCGCAGCGTTGGATCAGCCTCCAGTTCTTTTTCAAAGGCAGCCCGCTCTTCCTTGCTCAGTTCATCGTAGAGGTAGTCGATTAATTTCTCCTGGCGGTTAGTGATATTCATAATAATACGCTTTGGTGTGTGGATTCTCACTTAATAATTTTTTCATGGACCGCAAGCCGTAATACAAGCGGGATTTTGCTGTGTTGATTGAGATGTCAAGGATGTCCGCTATCTCCTGGAACTTAAAGCCCTCGTATTCTTTCATGATGATTACTGCTTTCTGTTCCTCTGGAATTTGACCCAGGGTCTGCCAGATCAAATCCTTCAATTCGCTTTGCTCAAGCCGGTGTTCGCTGGTGATGCCGGAGGTTACCATGCCGGCATGTACGTCGGTCAGCGACTCCGTGCGTTTTGTTTTTCGTAATTCGCTGTTACAGAAGTTTACGGCGATCTTATAAACCCAGGGACGAAACTTATCCGCTTCCTCCAGTTTGTGCAGGTGTTGGTATACCTTGATAAAGGTCTTCTGCAGGATGTCTTTGGCGACAGCTTCATCTGCAACCATTTTATACGCCAGGTTGTAGATTCGCTTTTGCCAATGATCCATCAGCAACCCCAGAGCCTTTTCATCTCCTGCTTGATACCGTAAAACCCAATTTTCAGTTTGTAAATCTTGTCTGATTCTCACCTCGTGGTTTTCAATTCATCAGTCAGCAATAAGACGCCTCCGTAATGGTAAAAGTTTTATCCTGTTGAAAAAACATTCTTTCAGGTTTCTTCCAGCAGGCGGAAGTACGAACTGAATCCATCCGGTAAAATTACCACAATGCCCGGACGACTGACCAGCCATGGCATAATCCTTGTTGCTACCTCTTCAGACGAATATTACCAAAGATCATGATAACACGATACCTGCTCTTTCTATTCCTTCTGGTCACTTGGGAAACCACATTTGCGCAATGCATTCGTGATGCGACCATCAACGATTATCAGGATAACTTCATCGGATCACAGGTAAATCTGACCGAACTAAACTGGTCAGGGTCGGTGACGGACACCCTTTGCAATGCAGGTACCATTTCTGCCATGGCTTATGCAAGAACCCTGCAGCGTATCAACTATTACCGCAGACTGGCAGGGTTACCGGACGACATCAGCTGGGATCTTGCGATGAATGCCAAAGCCCAACAGGCAGCTGTCATGATGCTGGCTAACCACGACCTGAGTCATGACCCACCGGAAAGCTGGAAATGCTGGACCCAGGATGGTTACGATGCAGCCCGAAAATCCAATCTGGCGTTTGGTACACAGAGTTCCGAGTCGATCCGGGCCTACATCCAGGACAATGGCACCAATAATGAAGCGGTCGGGCATCGCCGCTGGATCCTCTACAGCCGGGCAAAATCCTTTGGCATGGGCTCCACCAGCAGTACCCAGGCATTGTGGGTGATCGGGCCGAAAAACCCGGAGCCTGAACTCGAATACATCGCGTACCCTGCTCCCGGATTTTTCCCTAAACCGTTGGTCTATGGGCGGTGGAGCTTTAGCAAACCCAATGCAAATTTTGTCAACACGAACATCCGGATGACCGATGGATTTGGCGTTGAGGTGCCACTAAAAATTTTACCCGTGACGAATGGCTATGGCGATAATACGATCGTCTGGGAACCTGAAATTCCTTTTGATTGGCTCTCCGGACCTTATGATGAACCCATTATCGTTACCATCTCTGACGTCATGGTCAGCGGGGATATGACCGACTTTACTTATACGGTACAACTGGTTACGGTCCAGGGGCCCCAGATTTGCAGACCCGGCCTAAGCCCGGATCCGGATAATTGTCAGTGCATTTCTGACCAGGTATCTGCAAGCCGTCAGTGGGGGAAACCCATCCGCGTTTACCCCAATCCATTTACCGAATCCATCACGGTATCCGGCATCCCGGAAGAAACCTTTGTAGATGTGTTATCACAGCAAGGCCGGGTATTGCTTCGCAGGCACCTGATCGGTAATCAATTGGATTTGCGCCTATTACCCGTCGGTATCTATTTCCTGCGGGTTTACGGCGAGCACGCAACCCAGGTGGTCAAATTGTTGAAGACCTCAGATTATTAATACCTCAGGTCTCGTCAAGACCTGATAAACGTATTAATAAATTTTCTTATTTGTTTAACGCGTTATTACGGGGTGCTGTACCTACGGCACAGATCCATTTTTCCATTCTATTGGCTACCAGGGTGGTGTCCCTAAAGGGACTGGAACATATTTTCATCTAAACCCGATCTCATGCAAACCAATATGTTCACATTATTAATTTATTTCATGCGTCTTCAGGGTAACCTCTCATGTAATATCTCCTGGTTCCAGCGGGACCCTATCACGGTAGCAATTCCACCGTGCCGCAGGTACGGCATCTAAACCCATCTCATGCAAACCAATATGTTCACATTAAAAATTTATTTCATGTGTCTTAAGGGTAACCCTTCCTGAAAATACCTCCTGGTCCCAGCGGGACCCTATCACGGTAACCAAATACACATTAAACATTTTCATAATTTAAACAACAGAATGCTCGATCATTCACCCTGCCTACACCTGTCTTTAAGCAGTTAATTGGGTATTCCCTGGTATTTGCTTACCTCTGATTATCATTCCCATCAGGGCCTGAGGATATTTTTCCAATGAAATCCGATAACTTGCAACAAAAAAAATGCACCGGATCATCATCGCAACCGGACTTGTCCTACTAATAGCCTGTAAGCAGGAAAATACTTCCCAGGACCCGGCTACGCCCCAGGTTCTCACCCACTGGTTAACGGGCGACTGGAACACAGAAAGTGGCGAAGCCATTATACAGGCTCACTGGGAACATCCCCGCCGTAATTATTGGGAATGCCACGCCAAACGTCAGGACTTCCATGGAAATCCATTACCGGATCAGGACATCTGGATCAAAAAACGCAATGATGACCTTTACTGGATCTCGGTGACACCGGAGGGCGACAGCATATTTCTAAAAGCGAAGACCATCGATCCCCGGCAAATGGTATTTGAAAATAAGGAAAACAAAGACCCTTTCCCGGAACAAATAAAAATGGACCTGGAAGATTCTACCACCTTCCGCCTGGTCGAATACATGCGTGATGCCAAAAATGCTGTCCGTATCAATGCAATGAATTTTCAATTGCAATAACTTTTTCCCGGATTATCCGATTTTTGAATCCTGAATCAGGCTCCAAATCAAAATTTATCCGGACTGCGGTCTTTACCCGTTTGATGCACTGAGCGAATTTCCTATCTTTTCAGGATAATGACACATCATGCTTCGCGCTGCCATACAGGCTTTAATAATTTTGGGGATTGTGGCTTCCCTCTCCGGTTGCAAAAGCAATTCTATGACCTATGAAGCCTCAATCCGGCAATGGCAACACGAGCGGCTGGTGTCCCTTACCAGGCCCGACGGCTGGGTGACCCTGGTAGGCCTTTATCCACTGGAGGAAGGCACCCAATGTTTTGGCTCCGATTCGCTCTGCCCGGTGCGGTTTCCAGCCGGTACGCCATCCGAAATGGGCACCATGACGGTCCAGCGTGAGACCGTTGATATGCACATCAACTCCGGCATTGACGTTGAGGTGAACGGAACCAGTGTACAGGATATCCGGCTCGAGCCCACGGATACCACCTATGTGTGTTCCTTTGCTTCCTACCAATGGTTTCTTATCAACCGGGGCGGACATTTCCTTGTCCGGATTCGCGATACCGAACACCCGGCGCGTAAAACATTAAAAGATATACCCTATTTCCCCATAGACTCACACTGGCGGTTTCAGGCTACCTTTCACCCTTATGATACTCTTCGGACGGTACCTCTGCCCAATGCATTGGATATGATCGTGGATAATAGCAGCCCGGGCTACCTCAGTTTCACCTACCAGGGCAATACCTATCAGCTGATTGTGTTGGATGGTGGGCCCGATGAATTGTTTTTGCTGTTTTACGATGAGACCAGCGGGATGGATACGTATGGCGGCGGCAGGTATTTGTATACTAAAAAGCCGGTTGATGGGAACACGGTTGTGCTGGATTTTAATCAGGCTTACAATCCACCCTGCGCTTTTACCACTTTTGCAACCTGCCTGTTACCACCTCTGGAAAACCGTCTGCCTTTCCCGGTTACCGCTGGTGAGAAAGATCCTCATTTTCTGACACATTAATGCACTGTTGGCTCCTGCAGCAATTGCTTTTCCGTCCCTATTCTGCTATTTTTGAATCGGCACTCCGTTGTATTGGGTTGGAAAATTAATCCGGCCGGAAAGCAACGCTCTCAAATCATTTTCTTTTGATCAACGTTTAAACACCGCAACATGAAGGAGCTCAGCGCATTGTATCAGCGTGATCTGGACAAATTAGCTCAGGAAATAGAACTTTATCCATCCGATGATCTGCTTTGGCAGGCCCTTCCCGGGATAATCAACCCCGGAGGTAATCTGGCCATCCATTTGTGCGGGAATTTGCGCGAATTTGTCGGAAGGCAGCTGGGAGGATTCCCATATCAACGCAACCGCCCCTATGAATTCAGCGCAACCGGGCTCTCCAAATTGGAATTGCTGGATGAGATCCGAATCACCAGACAAGTGGTGCAGGATACCCTGACCCAATTTGACCCTGCCCGCTTATCCGATACCTATCCGCAGGAGGTGTTCGGATATCCTATGAGTGTCCATTATTTTCTATTGCACTTACTGGCTCATCTCAGCTATCACCTGGGACAGGTCAATTACCACCGGCGCATACTTTCCGGCCAGGTCACCGGTTGATACCCCCGGACTTGGAGTGTATTTCTTTCGGAGAAATAATTGGAAGCTGTGAAAAAGTTGCCGACTGCTGAACAAATTTCATTTGTTTATATATTAGATACCTGAAGTACGTCGTTGTTCTCATATAACCCCATTTACCTGCTGCTTTCGGCATTCTCTGACAATCCTTAAAATTTAATATATGCGTTGGTTATTACTTTGTAGCCTAAGTCTGCTTATTGCTTCTGTTTCTGGCCAATCGGTCATGTTAGGAGGTGGAAATTGCAATGGGATTACCGTCCTGACCAGTTCCTCCTATGCTCCTCCTAACTGGACCCAGACGGCGGATGGATATAAGACCATATGTGGGGATGGCCTGGATGGACCACGGATGGATGCCTCCCGGTTTCTGGCCCAGGCAACCCTGGGAGCCGACCTGGATCTGATCCAGAAAGTCGCCGATGAAGGTATTGACAAATGGTTGGAGGATGAGCTGAACACCCAGCCTTCCTACATTCTTCCCGTCACGATGTCAATATATCAGGAAATCGTCGATAAATTTCTGGCCAATGGTGGTGACTCAAGTGATGTGGGATACCGTCCCTATTGGTCAGCTTTTCAATATGGCTACTGGCAACACCTGATGACCGGTGGCGAAAGCCAGAAAGTTCGGGAACGTATCGCTCTGGCACTCAGTGAGATCCTGGTGATATCCATCAATTCCGACCTGTCCGGATTTGGTGATGGCCTCGCCAGCTATTACGACATCTTCAATAAAAATGCCTTCGGAAATTATGAGGACATCCTGCTGGATGTAGCGCTCCACCCGTCTATGGGTTTTTACCTCAGCCACCTCAACAATCCGAAGACGATCGAAGAGGAGAACATTCATCCCGATGAAAATTTCGCCCGCGAGATCATGCAGCTTTTCAGCATCGGACTGTACGAACTCAATGAAGACGGCTCCAGAAAGTCCGATGGGTCGGGCAATTGGATGCCGACCTATGGTCAGCAGGATATCAAGAACCTAGCCAAAGTCTTCACCGGGCTAGGACTCTCGGGCGTGGTGCCCAATGAATACGTCGACAGTGCAGAATTCGGACTGGGGATCTGGGTGGGCGATATGACGCATCCCATGCGGATGTACGAAGACTGGCACGAGCCTGGTGAAAAAATCATCGTGGGCAACCACACGATCCTGTCCGGACAGACTGGTATGCAGGATATCAAAGAAGCAATACATACCCTGTTTATGCATCCTAATGTCGGACCGTTCATAGGAAAACAATTAATCCAGCGCTTGGTCACTTCCAATCCTTCACCGGCTTACGTAGCCCGGGTCAGCCAGGCTTTTAACAACAATGGACAGGGTGTACGTGGCGATATGAAGGCCGTGATACGGGCCATTCTCCTGGATCCCGAAGCACGGACCTGTGCCGCTCTAGAAGCTCCGGCACACGGCAAATTGGTTGAACCATTGATACGCTATACCCAGTTTACCCAGGCTCTGCCGATCGAACAATACAACAATAAATTCTGGAATATCGCCTACGACTTCTGGGAAGGCACCGGTCAGGTACCATTGGGATCTCCCAGCGTTTTTAACTTTTTCCTTCCTGATTATCAACCCATTGGACCCATTTCACAGCAAGGCCTGATCGCACCGGAATACCAGATCCACAACACCAAAACCAGTGTAGGATACATCAACCAGGTCAATAACTGGACCGCATACAATTATGTGATGGCAAACTGGGAGGATGAGCCCTGGGTAATCCTGAACACCGACGAATTAACCCCGCTGGCGCGCGATCCGGAGGTGCTCCTGAACCGCCTGGATGTCCTCTTCACCCACGGCCAGTTAACCGACCGGACACGGAGCATCATCAAGTCGGCACTGGAACAACTGCAACGGGGAGATTATCGTGATGACCGGGTACGCCTGGCATTGTACCTGTTGCTGATCTCACCCGACTACGCCATTTTCAAATAATCGAAACACCAACATCACTATGAAAAATATTTCCAGAAGAAAATTCATCGGGCAATTGGGATGTGGCGCTATGGGTTACGCCACCCTCTACAACGCCCTCATCAATATGAAAGCCATCAATGCTGCCGCCATGGCCAATTCGACGGTGGCAGGTGCCGGTGACTACAAAGCCCTGGTCTGCCTGATGCAGTCCGGTGGCAACGACTCCTTTAACATGCTGATACCCCGGGATAATGCTTCTTACCAGGTGTATGCCAGCACCCGCTCAAACCTCGCTTTACCGCAACAGGATTTGCTTGCATTAAAAGGCACCAATAATGGTATGCAGCTGGGTGTACATCCTTCGATGACCGCTGTGCAACAACTATTTGAAAACAATCATCTGGCTTTTGTTTCCAATGTCGGCACCCTGATCCAGCCTACAACCAAGGATGATTTTAACTCATACCAGCAAAAACTGCTCCCTCTGGGACTGTTCAGCCATTCGGACCAGAGCCAGCAATGGCAGACGGGTTTTCCGCATGAACGGTCTTCCGTAGGTTGGGGAGGAAAGATCGCGGACCTGATCCACGACATGAACACCAATCAGCGGATATCCATGAACATCTCGCTTTCCGGTACCAATATCTTTCAGACCGGCCAAAATACCATCGAGTATGCCATCGATCCGTACAACGGCAGTGTGGGCATCAATGGATATGGCTCAACGGACGAGTGGAATGTATTTGACCGGATGCGAACCCAGGCCATCGACAGCCTGCTGGAATACAATTACCAGGATATCTTTAAAAAGACCTATGTCGATGTGATCCGCGATTCACGGGATGCACACATTGAGTTTGAAAGTGCCTTGTCTCAATCCGTGATAGGAACCTCCTTTTCTGACAATTACCTGAGTAAGAGTTTTGAAATGATCGCACGGACCATTGCGGTGCAGCAGACCCTCAATGTCCAGCGACAGATCTTCTTCGTCGATTACGGTGGCTGGGATCACCACGATGAAGTAATCCAAAGCCAGCAGGATATGCTACCGGTGTTAAGCAACGCCCTGGGCGAATTTTATGCCGCACTGCAGGAGCTGAACATGACCGATCTGGTGACCACTTTCACCATTTCAGAATTTGGACGCACCCTGACCTCCAATGGTAATGGTACCGACCATGCCTGGGGAGGCAATGTCATGGTTATGGGTGGTGGTGTCAAGGGTGGCCAGGTATATGGCGCTTACCCTTCACTGGAGCTGGAAAGCGATATCGAAATCGGCGGTGGCGTTCTGATACCATCAACATCGGTCGACCAGTATTTTGCTGAAATGGCCCTGTGGTTTGGGGTATCCCCGGGCGAACTGAACACCCTATTCCCCAACCTCTCCAACTTTTATTCGGGCACCGGCGCTCCGCTGGGATTCTTAAAAATTTAAACCAACGGTACGATGAAAACAATTTTGCACGCTATAATTCTGATTACATCCATTGCAATTACATCCGTTAAGGGGTTTGGACAATGTTACCCGGACCGCCATTCCACTACGTGGTTTGACGGATGGATTTCCTGCGATATGGCTGCCAGTCCAAACAATCTCCGCGGTGAATCACACTGGATCCTGTACGATTTCGGATCACCACACATGTTATACAATACCCATTTCTGGAATCTGAATGACCCCTCCCATCTGGACTGGGGCATTGCAGAGATCGCGATTGATTATTCCGACACTGGCGCTGAGTGGAAAACCTTTGGAAATACAACGATTGCTAAAGGAACCGGGAAATCCATTTATGAAGGGCAGGCTGGTCCTGATCTGCAGGGGATCGTAGCCCGGTATCTGCTCATAACGGTGATTGCCAATCAGGGCGGTAGCTGTGCAGGCTTCTCGGAGATCCGCATCGAAGCGGAGGCATCCGCATCCACCAGCCAACTGACCACTCTGGCTAACTGGAATGATCCTTCATCACCACTGCGCGCCCAGGTATTCCCAAACCCCTTTACAACCGCTTCCACTCTGACCATTCAATCGACGGATGACCGCATGATTCATTATCAGATCGTTGATGTTCTGGGGCGGGAGGTATTTCAGGGCCAGATTCCGGGCGGCGCCGAACAGACTGTCAGTCTCACCGGAGTGAACTGGCAAGCCGGACTTTACCAGATCCTCATCAGCCAGGGAGATTACCGGACAAGATTACCACTGTTAAAGATAGAGTAGGTTCAAGCAGAATAAAGCCTGAATTGTAAAGCTATATTGCCTTGAAACGGTGGAAATTCCAGGCGGGTGCATTAATTCCGGGAATGGCCCTCGGTGCAAGAAAAGTACCAGAATTACTGAATGACTTGTATCTTCTGAGAAACGACCTCATCCGCATAGATCATCTGGATGAAATAGGTTCCGGAACTTATGGCTCCTATTTCCAGCGGATACGCCGTATACAATAGGGAGGGATCTGCAAATTCCTGATGTAAGTAGCGCCTTCCATCGACACCGTACAGATTGATTTCCACGGGGCTCTGTATACTGGTGGAAATCCGGATATTGACCTGACCATTGTTTACCGGATTCGGGTAGGCAACCAGATCCTCTACCGGAATGACATATACGTCGGTATAATCTAGTACGGTGGATAATCCTTTCGAGTCTACACTGCTCAGACGGTAACGGTAGTGCTGCCCCGTTTGGACATCTGTGTCCGGAACCCGCAAGTCCCGCCCTTTGACATCAAACAAAAATCCGGTCAACCGGGCTATCTCAACATAGCCTCCCGTACTGGACTTGCGATCCAGTACAAAATGATCATTGTCGTATTCTGCAATGGTCCTCCAGGTTACATTGACCTGATGGATGCTATCCCGGGCCTGTAATAATTCAATTTTTGTCTTGAAATTTTCCGGCATGTCAAAATTCGCTATACCGTCCAGAACGGTAAACGGTGATTTTTCCTGCGCACCAGCACCCAAACCCCGACGGGAGAATGCTTTCCAGATGGCATACAGGTGTTTTCCCCCGTATAATTGTTCATCAGCCTGGATAATGGCGTCACGGCCATCGACAAAGCCGGGCAGACAGGGTTGAAGTTTCAGAGCCTCGACAACCAAACTCAATGCGATATTATTTCCACCCTCACCATGATACCAGTCGTTGCTCGCACCTTCGGTCCGGACGATTTCCCAGGTCATATCCCACAACATAGAACACCAGACCGTTCCCACCCCATGCGGAACTGCCAGATCCTTGATATTGCCATAATTGAGTGGGTCAATGGATAAATCGTAGGAATAAGGATAGGGCCTGATACCTCTGCCATCGATATTTTCCCGTGAAAGCCAGGTTCCCACACCACGCTTATCTTGCGGTTGAGCGACATTCCAGTCTGTCGTAAACAACAATCCAAAATAATCACTCCACCCTTCGCCCATTTGTTCTTCATTTTCAAGACAGGTAGTTGCGGCTGCCCCACCGGTAAGCCGTATCGACACCCCGTGTCCGTATTCATGGGTAATGATCAGATTGTCCAGACTCGAGTCCAGGTATTTATTTTCACTTCCCTTGGAAAGATGAGCCTGGATGGTGTCTCCCCGCAACAGGGCTTCAACCAGGTTAAGGCCATCATACCGGGATATCATGACAGCCGGGATTGTAATTCGGTTTTCAATGCCTCCCATGACGATGGGATCGTTGGAATCATTATTAAAGACAATCACGGCTGTGGCTCCGAGTTCCTGTACCCGCAGTACTTTCTCTACAAAAAAGCAGATACCCCGCTCGATGAGTACAATCTTTCCGGCAAATTCATCTCCGTTCATTAAATCGGTACCGAGGCATCCCAGATAAGATCCTCCCTGAGCATCTCTGAGCAATACCACCTGGCCGTTAACTTCACCGACATTTTCGAGTTTGTTATTGGCACTGAAGTCGGACTCTATACTACCTAACGATCCGTTGAGTGGGTCAGGCCCAGCGATGTCCAGATTGGCGTCATTGGTACCCCACAAAAACATTTCCATCCGCCCGGCAGAACCATCTTCCGGAGAATAGAACCGCGCATTGTTAAGACCAGAACCATCCATAGCATCCGCGAATACCGGATCATTGCCTTTACCAGATCGGCCATAGTTGTTCTGCTGAAAATTGCCGTCCGTTTCTTTAAATCCATACTGGTAAAACAAATCGTGATTTAGGTTAACCCAGAAGAACAGGTTGGTCAGGACGGCATCCAGATTATCAATGGGTGCGCGTTGCTCATTGAGCAGGAAATCAAAAACCAGGTTCTCTCCGCCATCCGCTGTCTTGCCCAATAGATCATCTCCGTCGGTGTCTTCCTGGACCCGCGCATTGTTGCCTTCCGTGTCATCAAATTCCGCTCCTGCTTTACCATCGACATCATGCCATCCATAGGGAGAAGCAATTGGATCGGCCGGGTTGGTGATCACCGCTCGCGATCCGTGAGCGGGACTTTCTACCGGCATTGGATAAACCTTATAAACATTCATCTCATTATTGGGACCAAACCATGCATCGGCCTTATAAGGCAAGGCAGGGGCTTCCATTTGACCCTCCCCTTCAAAACCACAATCAACAAATAAAGACCGTTCCTGAAGGATAGTACCATCCGAAACACGAACGATGTACTGCTTTACATCCTCCGCTGTGGGTACTACGACTTCGAATACCATTTCGAACACTGGTCCCATCTGTGCGGACCACCAGATCCGACGTACACTGACTGAATCCGTAAAACCCTTCCCGAGGAATAGTTTATGCTTCTCAGACCCCAGAAGCTGTATTCGCGGCAGGACAACCGCAGCTCCCAGGATGTTCCCGATAGCCACTTCAGGCAAGGTTTGTTCCAAAGGCCACACCAACCGTTTTTCCACGGAGTCGATCAATCTTCCGGCAGCATGGATGACCTTGTGGTCTGAAGAAAATGCGACGGTTGCTATCGCATTGTAGATATCCAGGTTTTGGTACTGTTGCTGTACGTAAAGGTAAACATTGCCTTTCAGGCCTGTTGCCGAACTGGAAATCCGCAATTCCTGAACATCATTGGGGTTGGAATTAAAAACATCTGCATGTTGCTGAACATACCGGATGGCGGCAGCAGGCACATCGACACTGGCATGAGCTGTCACGGCTAGCAACAAACTGACAATGGTACACCATGGTTTCATACAAGCAGATTAACTCCGAATTGATCCGGCTTCGGTAAATGCCCGGGGATATTCCAGCCACCCGATTCTTTCTAAAATTAAAGCTATTACCAATTAATAAACGAATACGTTCATTTACTGTACTCAATTTAGCCTTATTTTAACAAATAGGGCTGGTCACATCCCTGGTTCACTTGCTTCCTGGCAGCCCTGATGGGTTATGGATAAAGCCCTGAAATATTTTAAAATCCCCTATTGATTTATATTTTATTTTATTGTATATTGCTAATACCAAGAATGCTCGTTTGCATTATTTACAAAATCTTATTCTGTGAAAACCAGCCATCGAGAAATATTGCTTTACTACAACCCGGAATCTTCCGGTGACCGCAAGACGGTAGCTCATGCCCAGTCATTATCGCCGCACATCAAGGCTTTTGCCTTTGGTAGTGCCCCTTCCACCGGTATGAGCTGGCAGTTCATTCTGACATCTTTGGGCATCGATCCCAAAGATTTGCTCAATAAAGCTCATCCTTATTACCGGACGCACATCAAAGGACGGGAATTTGATGACGAAAGCTGGATTAAAGTCATTAAGTACAATCCGGATATTCTGAAAGCCCCGATCGCCGTACGGGGTAGTAAGGCCATCGTATGTCAAAACCCGACAGATATCCTCCGGTTGATCTGAGCATTTCGTCAGAAACAAGAATCTTCATTAATGATTAGGCTGCTTGAACATCCTCTCCATGTTGAGAGGATGTTTTTTATGGGGTAATTCCAGCACACCAGAAATGATGAATGATTACTACCTTTGGGGTAAAATCAATTCCGGTATGGCCGACACATTTCAGATCAAAGGAAGATTGCATAAAAAATTTGATATCGAGTCCAAAACAGCCTCCTTCCAGGCGCGTGAATTTGTACTCCTTACCGACGAACAATACCCGCAATACCTTAAATTCCAATTGACACAGGATCGCTGTTCGGTCATCGATCCCTTCCAGGAAGGCCAGCAAGTGGAAGTTTTCTTCGACCTGCGCGGACGCGAATGGAATGGAAAATATTTTACCAACCTCAATGCATGGCGCGTCACCGGGGTAACAAAAGAGGCTGATAGTTCGTTTGATCTTTCAGATCCTGAACCACCGATCGAATGGTCGACCGACGACGGATTAAAAGCCGAGGACTTCGGAGATCTTCCCTTCTGAATGAAAATTAAATTTATTGGCCTGATAATACTGATCGGGTCCACATTTGCTGGATACGGGCAGCAATTACAATCCATTCACACCCGGTATGACGATTCCTACGCGGAATGGATCGTTTATACCAGCGACGAATCGGTCGAGGGGACCCTCTCGTTGCGCTGGCCCATGCAGGGCGATTGGTCCAAATGGGATTACCGTGTGGGGGAAGAAGCCGGCTCCTTCGATATGCATTATGTCGAGGATCCCGGTTTCTGGGAAGCCAGGTCAGGCAATATGCTGTTGACAGCACGGTGGTTCTGGCCGGGCGATATCACCCGCTGGAAAGTTCAGGATGACACCAGGATCTGGTACTACCAAACCCGGTGGACGCACCTCACGGAGGATTGGGTGCTCAACGAACCACTTGACTTTGGAAGCCTGCAGGTGTATACTGAATACGAAGGAGATCCGCGTGACTGGATCATCGAAGACCAGTTAGATCCTCAGATCCCTTTTGTAACCAAATTGTTTATGGTGTTCTTAGGCGTTTACCATGCCACGCCACGGTATTGATACCACGGGTTCATCGATCCATGATCACGACCTGTTCAGGATGTTCCTTCAATAAGTCACTCATGGCCCGGATGCGGGGAGAATCATAACGCGCAAGTGCGTAATCCAGATAAAATGCTGCCATTTCCCGATCATGGTGCTGAAAGTAATCCAAAGCCCGGTTGTAAAACATTAAGCCTTCCAGTTGTTCAAGCGTGATCGTGTTATGGATCGGCCTTGACACCATGGCTGCGTCCAGACCGTCAAAAATGTATTGCTGTACCTGATGGATTATGGCTTGCTGGTCCTCCACAAATCCCGCACTGGGGTCTGTGGACTCCAGAAGAATGAATTTATCGTCCAGCTTGGCAATGACAAAGACGTGGTACCCGGTCTCACGAATTTCAAAGGGCACATTGAGGGCCTGCAGGAAGGTGGCAAACAATGCCGTTCCAGAGACGCAATCATAGGCGCCAACGCTTAATGTTTGCTGAACCGATGAGTATGGCACGTATTGCTTGAGATATTTCCGGTGGGTTTTGTAGAAGAAAGTACGCAAAAATGCGACCTGATCGCGATATTTCAGTTTCCGTTGCGCCCAGTGATCCAGATAATCCGATATTTCTTCATGCTGACATACTTCCATCAATGAACTGATGGCCGGAGCCACCGGATCATCCGTTGGCAGATGACCGGCCACACCTACCTGCTGTACTCCCATGAGGAGCAGCAGCCACAATCCCAATCGGGTTCGTATCGTAAGCATCGGCCCTTGATTTTTGGTGAACGAATAAAGGTTTATCTACTGTCAGGTCGGGTTAGCCAGGTAAAATAATATTTTGCAACATGAATTGCAATCTTTTTGACCTGTTTCTTTTTCGTAATTTATCCAATCAATTTCTGTGCCGCCATTAATTTACAGCGAATTAAATTGGTCTGTTGCGCATGCAGATCATGGCGACGGGCATTTCAAATCATCTCCTGTGTCCAGAATAATTTGTGTCACCGATAAATTCAAGGGTACCCTGCCAGCTTCCGAAATTGGTCTGCTGGCACAAAAGACCTGGGGAGACAAATGCCTGGCAATCCCTTTAGCCGACGGCGGCGAAGGGACGCTGGAAGCACTCCATAATATCCGTCCGTGGACCATCCATCAGGTCCGGGTAGTGGATCCGTGTTATCAGCCCCAGGACGCTTACTATCTGATCGACCCAACAACAAATACAGCGTACCTGGAGATGGCGCTGGCATCCGGTCTGCAGCTTGTACCTGCTGAGCAGCGGGATCCAAAATACACCACCACACGGGGTACCGGACAGTTGATTCTCGATGCCTGGAAGCAGGGTGTTAACCGCATAGTGGTATTTGCCGGCGGAAGTGCAACACAGGACGCAGGAATCGGATTGCTCGCAGGATGCGGGTACGAATGGCTGGACGAAAAGGGTAACCCGCTGGACCCTCAGGGTGACTCCCTGTCGAAGATTGCATCCGTCCGGGAGCCCAGTGATTTGCCTCCACAGCCGGAGTTTCTTATTGCTACCGATGTGCGTAATCCACTTTTGGGGCCTCTGGGAGCAGCCCGGCAATATGCAGCACAGAAGGGTGCGACACCTGAGGATGTTGATATCCTGGAGACCGGGACCAGGCAATATCTTCACTGGCTGGAGAATCGTTTTGGCCAGGAGTTGGACCAGCCCGGGATGGGCGCAGCAGGGGGGCTGGCATTAAGCCCGGCGGCATTCTGGAATACCCGCATCGTATCCGCCACAGACCTCATCTTTGAGCTGCTAGCCATTGAACGACACATCGCGTCTGCCGATATAATCCTGACTGGTGAAGGTAAACTGGACCAAACTTCATTGCAGGGAAAGCTCATCCATGCGGTATGTCAGCTGGCACTCCGGCATCGAAAAATAATCTGGGGTGTCTTTGGAGAGGTTACCCTTCCGGACAGCGCAGTCCGTGAACTTGGCCTGTCCCAATGGTTCAGCTTAACCAGTCTGGCCGGCAGTAGTACAGCAGCTATGGAGAATCCCCGGCATTGGATGCAGGTGGCTTTATGTTTGTTTCGCGATTAATGGCTGAAATATATCCGGAGTCAGGCTATCTCTTGCTGGCGGATCAGATCATCCAGCGCATCGATGAATTTACGGATGGCCGTTTGACTTAATTTCTCGAGTGCTTTTACACCCGCTTTTGCCAGCAACCCATCTGCCAGGCCGGTGACCTGGTAGCTTACCTCGGTTTCATCCGGCTCACAGGATTCCAGCCAGATCAGGACATCAAGAGAGGAGGAACCCACCTTGCTGTGTTGCTCCACCTTCATACCGACCTGCTGATCGGGCAGGACATCAGTATAGGTTACGGTACCGGAAAGAACCGGTTTGATAATACCCAACTTAACCCGGGCTTCAAAGGCATAACTGGATTCTCCGGTTTGGTCCATCCGTTCTATTCCGGGAATTAATTCTCCCAGCAGTTTTGGATTTTGCAGTGTCAGCCAAACCGGATGGGCAGCAACCGGAATGGTCTCCGTTCCATTAAATTCAAATGGTGTCTTACTCATGTGGATGTTAATGTTATTCGGACAAGATAACGAAATACCCGGGTGCAAGGTTTCAGCTATCGATTTACATACCTGCAATCCCCTGATCGTGTAAATGTTAAAAAGGTCTTATTGCCAGCCGGATGAAACAATAAATAAATTGGCCTGCTAGTTTTATCCTGTACATAAACCTTTGGCTCATCGCTTAGCACATTTACTTCAACAATTAAAATGACTATTCAGGGACTCTACATCACGTTAAACAGGTTCACATATGACGAAGTTTTTGCTCTGTCTATTCTGTGTTTCCCCCCTGATGGCATGGAGCCAGTGTATCCAAGGTAACTGTTATAATGGCAATGGAACGTACGTCTTTCCCAGCGGGTCCAAATACCAGGGCACCTTTCGGGATGGCGTTATCCAGGGCTCTGGTGTCCTCTATTTCTCAAATGGCGACCGTTACAATGGTCAATGGAACAACCAGTACCGGGAAGGTAAAGGCACCTTGGTAAAAGCCAATGGCGAACAGTACACCGGCGAATTTTATCATTCCAAGTTTAATGGCCAGGGTACCTATACGTATCCGGATGGCCGCAAAGTGGTCGGTCAGTGGAAGGACGGTAAGCCACTCAGTCAAGAGGGTCAGACAGAATCTGTTGTGAATACCTCCAATACACCCAGCCCTCCGGAGGCAGGAAATCGTCAATCGACGGAAAACCAAGCAGAAGGAAAAGTACGTGATTGTAACCGGGAAGAATGCCTGAGCGGACAAGGTAAATACACCTACCGCGACGGAAGTTATTACATCGGCTCATTTGTAAATGGCCAGCCCCGCGGTGAAGGCGTCTGTTATTACGCCAATGGGGACCGGTACGAAGGCCAATGGCAAAATCACGCTCCCCATGGACCGGGGATCATGTATTTCAACAGTGGACGGGTAGTGAGTGCCATTTGGAGCCGCGGCCGGGTGATTGAGCTCCGCGACGAGCCGGCAACCTCCATAGCCGGAAGCAACCCGGTGGATAAAGACAGCGATCCGGATGTCAAAATCTGGGCCGCCGTGGTAGGGGTTGCCAGTTATAACCACATGCCCACGCTCAAATACACGGATGATGATGCCTACCGCATGTATGCTTTTCTGAAAAGCCCGGAAGGAGGGGCTTTACCGGACAACCAGATCCGGCTGATGATCGACGAGGATGCGACCCGCCGCAACATCATCGAAAGCATGCAGACCTTATTCATGCAGGCTGATGAAAACGATGTGGTTATGCTCTACCTTTCAGGGCATGGTCTTAAAGGTTCATTCCTACCCTATGATTTTGACGGTTACCACAACCGGCTGCGTTACGAGGATGTCCAAACCATATTGTCCAACAGCCCTGCCAAACAAAAGATCTGCCTCGCGGACGCCTGTTATGCCGGCACGCTCGGAGAACGGGGTATCAACCTCCAGCAGGCATTAAACCAATTTTACGAACGCATCGATCAGTCTCAATCGGGCACCGCATTCCTGATGTCCAGTTCGTCCGAAGAAGTAAGCCTGGAAGACCAGGGACTGCGCCAGGGCATCTTCAGTCATTACCTGATCGAAGGGTTGAAGGGCGACGCCGACCAAAACCGGGACAAGATCGTCCAGTTGGGTGAACTGTTTGATTTCGTGACCAACCAGGTCAAGCGGTATACCCAAAACCGCCAGAGCCCGATGACAGCAGGGCGATTTGATCCTAACCTGCCGATGGCGTTCATCCGATAAATAACATGAGAACATTCCTAAACCAAAAACAGACTACAGATGATCACAACCTTCATTGTTGTAAGCCTCCTGCGATGGCTTCGTTCCAGACTTTAAAAACGCACCTTTACCGCTTTGATGTTAACCGAGTATTTTATAACGAACGAATCAATAGCAAAAGCAACATCGATGAAGCGTTCCGTACCTGACTGGTAGTATATTAAATCCGAAGGAAACAAATGATTTTGTTCTCCGGTTTTAAAGCTGCCGTCCGCAAATACGATCAAGAATTCCCAAGAACACGATAGCCAGGCACGCTCCTACAGGGCGTGCTTTTTTGTTTCATTGTCCGGATCAATTCAGCATAGGAACCCCTGATTGGAGAATAATACCGATTTTTGTATCTTTGCATTTCTAGAATAGTGTCAGTTAGTTTTTATTCAATCTTCGGTCGTCCTATCTCAACCGATCTTCCATACTTTCTAATTGGGTTTTGTTCTAGCATCCTGGTTGCCTTTGCTACCAGGTTAATACCATCATTTATATTAATTATCGATATGAACATCTTTGTAGGAAAACTTAACTATGCCACCTCTGAGGACGAATTGCGTCAGGCTTTTGAAGCTTACGGTTCGGTATCCAGCTGCAAGATCATTATGGATCGTTTTACAGGCCGCTCCAAAGGTTTTGCTTTCGTCGAAATGGATGATAACGCAGAAGCAACTGCCGCCATTGAAGCGCTGAACAATACCTTATTGGGTGGAAGAGCCATTGTTGTCAATAAAGCCCGTCCCCGCGAAGACCGGTTTTAACAGGACTCAATGAAAAAAAATTATTTAGATAACTAAAATCAAATTATGCTGATTATTGAAATCAAAGAAGGAGAATCCATTGATCGCGCGCTGAAACGCTATAAGCGCAAACACCGTCAAATTAACTTAATGCGGCAACTCCGCGACCGGAAGTATTTCACCAAACCATCCGAAGCCCGCCGGAATGAAATTCTGAAAGCCCAGTACCGCAATGAAAAGTCTCTTCTGGAGATGGAAGAGTAAACACCAGTCCTGCCCATTTCACAATATCTAAGTTAACCAGTAACGGGATTAGAAAATCAGACGGTTTCCTAATCCCGATTGCTTAGATATCAGGAAGTAAAAGCCACCCATTTATAACTGCCCAGTAATATCAGGATCCGACATAAACAGCTGCATATTTCAGCAGTACCTTGGTAAAGGATTACCCGCGGATCCTTGAACAAGAACTATCCCAGCAAAATCACTGTGTGGGCCAATGGTCCCTGAGCACCTAGTACCAGATGCTGTTCAATATCAGCTGTTTTGGAAGGGCCGGCAATGAATAATCCATAGGCTCCCGGCTGAATTTGAGCATAAACATCGTGCATTGTAGCAACCAGCTTGTCCGCATGTACGATCAATATCAGATGTTCAGCCAGGAAAGGAATGGCCCGCCAGCCCATCACCTCCTCCGGCACCCATACGGCTCCGTTCTCCGCAACACCGTAAGATCCCGGGAGCACGGCACACGGAATGGGATTGCCTGGGTCCCGGTCCTGACCTGCTTCGATTGCGCCAAGCCTGATCATCGGCTCCCAGGTACTCACCCAGTTGTATACCGGATGACCGGCTTTCATAAAATCGTCGACCATGGTTTGAGCATCCTTAAACCGTAGCAAGGTGCTTCCGGAAAGCTTGACCATGGTCGTGAAGGCTTCATCAAGATCCCCGGCAGGGTACTTAAAAGCTTGCGGTGGATAAGGTTTATCCGCTTGCCGTATAGACCGGATCCGGTCCAGTATTTGCTGCTTAGGATCCATGTGGCCGGTTTTTCTGGTACCATTGCTTAAACGAATCGCGGGGCGCCTGTGGCAGGTCACGGTGCTTGCCCCAGGGGTTCATCGGGTTGTTGATCATCCAGGCTGGCAACAACCGCAGCCACCAGCGAGCCATGCGACCGGCCTGATCATAACGCTTGCCCCGAGCAAAAATCCGACCAGCCAAACCCAGGGGCATCGTCTTGTATTTAGGCAAGAGGTGTTCTTCGGCAATGATCTGCCGCCACCGGTACAGCTGGTCATGTATGTCAATCTTGACCGGGCATACATCCGAACACGAACCGCAGAGTGTGGAAGCAAAAGGCAAAGGGCTGTACTTCTTTAAATCTTTTCCCGGGGTCAGGATGGAACCTATGGGTCCCGGAATGGTGCTTCCATAACTATGCCCGCCACTGCGACGGTAGATGGGGCAGGTATTCATGCAGGCACCACAACGGATACATGCCAGTGATTTCCGGAAATGCTCTCGTGACAGCTGCTCCGTCCGGCCATTGTCCACCAGGATGATGTGCATGGGCGCATCACCTCGCGGCCGGGTATAATGGCTGGTATAGATGGATATCGGTTGTCCGGTAGCACTGCGGGCCAATAATCGGGTAAAAATGCCCAGGTCCTGCCATTTGGGGATCAATTTTTCGATGCCCATGCTGTGGATCTGCACTTTGCCCAGATGAACGCCCAGGTCCGAGTTGCCTTCATTGGTCACCACGACCACCGTACCCGTTTCGGCAATGGCAAAATTGACACCGGTAAGCGCAGCATCACAGGCCAGAAAATGTTCCCGCAAGTGTTTACGTGCTTCCCTTGTCAGGTAGGTCGGGTCGGCATTACCCGGCTCGGTATGCAGTTTTTCTTCAAATAACTTGCTGACATCTTCCTTTTTCAAATGGATTGCCGGCGTGACAATATGGCTGGGTATCTCCTCCCTGAGCTGGACGATTCGCTCACCCAGATCGGTATCGATCACTTCAATTCCATGGGCCTCCAGGAATGGGTTAAGGTGGCATTCTTCGGTGAGCATGGACTTGGATT
Organism: Lewinellaceae bacterium; assembly: GCA_020636135.1. NCBI lineage: Bacteria > Pseudomonadati > Bacteroidota > Saprospiria > Saprospirales > Lewinellaceae > Lewinellaceae bacterium. The sequence continues at coordinate 214,375 of JACJYK010000001.1, read as the reverse complement.
TCACCATATGTCTTGCCTCATTCTGCCGGAGAATCCCGAGTACGATGCGGTTGTGATCCTCGGCTGTTGCCGCCCAGTGCACCTGGACGCCATTGGCAGTAGCCTTCTGTTCAAACTCCTCCAGATAGCGGTCCAGATGAGCCAGGGTATGATCTTTGATATCGGAAGCCCAGGAGCGCAACTGTTCCCATTCTTCTATGGAATGACTGGCTGCATCCCGCTTCTTCCGGGCATTCCAGATGGAACGGTCGTGCCACGCCATACGTTCGTTATCCGCAATAAATCGGGCGGCTGCCTCGGGATGCTGGCTCATGACCGGGTGTTTAAGATCTCCGCAATATGCCTGGTTTGCAATGGCAGACCCTGGCGTTTGATCAATCCTTCCAGATGCATCAGACAGGAGACATCGGTGCCGGTGATGACTTCCGCGCCATGCCGGAGATGATCAGCGATCTTATCCTGTCCCATTTGGACTGACACCGCCTCTTCAGTGATGGCAAAAGTGCCGCCAAAGCCACAACATTCGTCCCGCCGGTCCAGGTCTACCAGCTCGATTCCCGCCACGGAAGCCAACAGCGTACGGACAACATCCGGACGCTCCTCAACCCGCTCACTGTCTGGCCCCAGGCGCAGGCCACGTAATCCATGACAACTGGGGTGCAATCCTACTTTATACGGGAACGAAGCCTTGATTTGGCTGATCCCTAAATGGTTGACGATAAAATCACAGAGTTCCCATACCTTACCTGGCGGCCTGCTTTGCTCAGGATAATGATGCACCACATGATAAACACAACTACCCGAAGGGGCAACGATATGCTCATAACCGGAAAATACCTCCTTAAAGTGGTCGTACGTGGGCTGGGCTGCTTTTTCCATTCCGGTATTGGCCAATGGCTGACCACAACAGGTCTGTCCCGGAGGATATTCGACCTGACATCCGAGACGCTCCAGCAATTCCAGGGTTGCAATGCCAACCTGGGGGTATAACTGATCGATGTAGCATGGAATAAAAAGGCCAATTTTCATGGATGGTCCATTCAAATGATTAACCGCATCTGGGCTGAATAGGATAAAGTAAAAGTAATAATAATGCAGCCGATCCGGTCATCGGGCGCCATGAAAATAATGCCAATTCCAAAGCTAATGTAATGCCGGAGATTAACCTGGAGAAGGCTAAAAGTCTATTGCAAAACGGCTAAGGTCAGGAACATGATCCCGGTGACGGCTTAATTCGAATTGATATACAGCCTGTCCCAAATGAGCCAGAAACGGTAAGCCAATTGTGTCGTATTCATAGACACCGTCGTTGAATATGCCATTAGCATTGACCATTAATGTGGCCGCCAACAGGTATTCCACTTTGTGTTCAAAGTCAACCACATAAGCAACATCTGTGAGGTAACCGTACGCTTCACCAACTTTGTTAAAGATGCGCACGTACGGTGGGATCATCGCTGAATCTCCACGATAGCCCAGGAATTTCATGTAGTTGTCAGGATACGTCCGGGGATCGTAATGAGGGTGAACAAATTCTCTGGGGAAACTGCCCATACATCGATACAGGAACCGGTAGTCGTCTTCAGTGAAATTGAATCGCTGATTTTCAGGGGCAGATTCCGGAAAAAGAACCGTCTTCAGGACGTCATGCAATGTTTCCAGTGAGATGTAATTTTTTTGACTAAAATCGAAAGGCTGATCGATAAGTTCTCCATCCTGATCAATGCTGCCATTGCCCTGCATTTCTTCGTTGAGATTCAGATCGGGAGCGATCCACTGGGATTGCACCTGCCCCTGACTGTAAAGCACCTGTCCCTGGTCCTGGAAGTAAACCGCATTGGTAATCTGGTTGTCCAGTGGCAGGAACTGCGGAGCATCCAGACGGCAGGTGATGCGCGTATGGCCGAAACCTTTGTCGTAAAGGATTTGATTTAAAGCACGCTGACCGACAAATTCATAGAGCCGGTTGTAGGCATCGTTGTCGCTTATCGCAAAGATCCGACGGATGTATTGTGCTACTGAGGGCAACCCATGAGCAGCAGAGGTATCCTGTGTCTCCGCAGTTTGCGGTACACGATCTGCATTGGTAAACATGGGCGTCTCGCGATTCAGACCCTGGACATGGAGGTTATTGATTTTTTCCAGCGCCACAAATGCCGTTGGCATTTTAACCGATGATGCGGGGTAAAAATAGATGTTGTCGTTTTGATGAAAGCGGTAGGTGGCGAAGGATGGCTTGTTTTGGGCATCGCGGTCAATCTGGGTATAGATGATCTGCAGGCGGTAGCGGTCCGGATGTTTGATCACCGGTTTCAATTGCTGCCGGTTTGAACGCAGAATCTCATCGAGGGGTGTCCGTGCAATGGGCTGATACGACAGGCCGATGCCGATCGCAACAAAACAAAATAACAGGAAGCCGGGCTTTGATAATGAATTCAATGGAGATTTAGATATGGGGATCATAATCCGCTTTGCATTGGTCTAAGGAAATAAAGTTCATGAATTAATGGGACAAAAGGAATATTTCATAATCATTGTTGGCTACCGGATTGGGGTCCCACTGGGACCAGGAAGAAATCATCCAGGAGATCATTAGAAATCATATGCTATTAATTTTTAATGTGTACCCGGGACTAGTTGGGCGGTGGGTCCAGGTGCCGTACCTACGGCAAGGGGGATTGCATAATAATTTTTTGGCTACCGGAATGAGGTCCCGCTGGGACCAGGAAGATATCATCCAGGAGATCAATAGAAATCATATGCTATTAATTTTTAATGTGTACCCGGAACTGGTTGGGCGGTGAATGCAGGTGCCGCACCTACGGCACGGGGATTGCATAATAATTTTTTGGCTACCGGAATGAGGTCCCGCTGGGACCAGGAAGATATCATCCAGGGGATCATTAGAAATCATATGCTGTTAATTTCTAATGTGTGAGCGGGACTAGTTGGGCGGTGGATTCAGGTGCCGTACCTACGGCACGGGGGATTGTTAATAATTTTTTGGCTACAGGAATGAGGTCCCGCTGGGACCAGGAAGATATCCTCCAGGAGATCATTAGATATCATATGCTGGTAATTTCTAATGTGTGAGCGGGACTAGTTGGGCGGTGGATTCAGATGCCGTACCTACGGCACGGGGGATTGCATAATCCAAACCCCCAGTTCCAGCAAAATCCCCGGTCCCAGCGGGACCCTATCCTGGTTGAAACAAATTCATTGCAGCAAACCGTGCCGTAGGTACGGAATAAAAACACTATCGAAAGCAAATGATGGAAGAACCTTGCTGGATTCAAACACACATTCTAAAGCGATGACAGCTATCCCCTCAACTCGTAAAATAGGCATCCACCAGCACTGCCAGCTGGTCAATATCTTCTGGTTCATGGCTGGCATTGATCACCACCCGGGTGACCGGCGGAGATTTAACCGTAGGGTACGGGAATGATGAAATGAGCACCTGATGCTGGTAGAGTGCATCAAATAATCCATTCTTCGGGGTAAAATACACCGGGAATCCGGGTATGTGCCTGAACTCCCTGAGATGCTTGCACTTTCGTTGAAATTGATTTAAACGCTTCAATAGCTCCTGCCTTCGTGCCTCATAGAGCGCGGCTGCATTCTGCATGGCATAGACATACATGGGCGGCGGAGGCGAACTCCCGATAAAAAGGGGATCGGCATACAGGCGCCGGATCCGCTCCTGATGACCCAACACAACGCCTGCAGGAATACCCCACGCCTTCGCCAGGGATGACACCAGGATCAGCTCGCAGCCGGCTGGCATGACCGGTAACAATTCGATGGCTCCGCGTCCATGGTCACCGGTGATACCAAAACCGTGAGAATCATCCACTACCAGGATGTATTTCCTTCCCGGAGGCAGATCCCTGATCCAATCCCAGTTTGTAAGCCGGGCATGGAGCGGATCCAATGCATTGCACAAAATAGAAACGACTTTGCCGGGATGGTTGCGGATGGTTGAAAACAATTCTTCCGGCCATTTTTGCATCATTTTCACCTGAGCTGTCTGCATGGCAGTATGCGTATTGGGGGCGTACAAACACAAGGTCTCCTGTTGCAGGTGACGCGCTACCAGCTGTCCGGAGAGGGTGCCGCTGGACGTCAATAATGCGGCGGGCATGCCCGACCATTCCGCCAGAAAAGCCTCCGCCTGCTCGTAAACATTGAGGGTGATGTTGGAATGCCGGGAGCCTCCGTAATGGCTCCCAAAGAGGCCCATACCTTCCTTCAGCAACTTCTGGAAAGTATCATCATAGGGGATGCCCAGATAAGATGTACCGGCAAAATACAGCCATTGCATGCCTCCTTTGCGTAACGAACGACCGGATATCAGCGATAATGGACTCAAGTGATTTCTGGTTAGGCAGACAAAATAGGGATTTATGGAGAAGGAGGCATATGGTTACATGATCCATTACCTATAAACAAATCAACAGAGAGATCAATATACAACCACCACATTCAACAGACCTCGCTGACTTGCCGGTAGCCGGATCTATTGTCCTTTAAACTCCTGCTAACTTTTATTAACTTTCCCATCTAACTCAAAATCGTCATGAAAAAAGCATTTATCCTGCTATCCATCGCCCTGATCTGGTCGGCTTGTGCCACCGCTTCGCTGTTCAATGGTTCCGATCTGAAAGGCTGGCATGCCTACGGCACCGAGAAATGGTATGCCGAGGATGGCACGCTGGTCGCCGAGTCCGGCCCCGATGCCCAGTATGGTTATCTGTGCACCGATATGGCCTACGACGATTTTGACATCACCCTCGAGTTTAAGCTGGAGGCCAACGGCAACAGCGGTATGTTTATCCGCTCTACTGTCAGCGGCACCAAGGTGAGTGGCTGGCAGGTCGAGATTGCCCCGGACAAGGACAAAACCGGCGGCGTCTATGAGTCCTACGGCCGCGGCTGGCTCAAGCTCCCAAAGGAATCCGTCTTCAACCCCCTCAAAGAGAACGAGTGGAATACCCTCCGTGCCCGCGTGGTTGGCGCCCAGATCGACACCTGGCTTAATGGTCAACCCATGGTCAGCCTTGAAGATCAGAAGATCGGTGAGGGCCACGGCTCCATCTGCCTGCAGATACATGACGGCGGCGGCATCAAAGTCCGCTTCCGCAACATCAAGATCAAAGAACTGGTACCGGAAGGAAGGTTCAGAAAGTCGCCGATTCTGTAAGGGGTTTACGTATGGTTACACGGAGGGCCTTAGAGAAGACACGGAGGGGCACGGGTTGATGTATTTGCGCGGGCTTTAGCTACATGGTATTATGGTATTTTGGCATTATGGTATTATGGTGTCGTGGTGTCAAGGTATAATGCTGGAAGAACGTTAGCGATCATCAGTATCATGACTTCAATAGGTACGTGTTAATAGGAAAACACTATCCGTGTAATTCGTGGCAGTCCTACTTTATCCCTAAAAACGCTTCCGCAAACCGCCTTCCCATCTCCCGCTGTCCTGCAGAGTTGAAATGGACTTTATCTTCTTTGGGGTGAAGATCAGCAGTCGTGATCACACGAACGTTAGGATCGGACAATCCCACTTGATGAATGATGGCATTGATGGCATCACTGTTTTGCTGGGCTTCTATGGGTTCAAAATAAGATCCGAGTTCGCCGATCAATATTGGAAGTTTTGGGTTGCCGGTAATCCCCCGGAATGTATCAATCAGCATCTGCAACTGCTCCTCATAGTTTGGTATCCGGTCCGGCTTGGAATTGCTCTCGCCCTGATGCCACAGGATGCCCTTAATGGTACCATATTGTTTTGCCAAAGCAACTTTCTCCTTAAAATTAGACAGCAAGGTGACGCCTCTATAGGTGTCATCCTCCAACCATTGTTCGATCGAACTCCCACCTACCGCACAGGGAATGATTGCAACCGTTACTTTTTTGGGAACATCTGCAAATAGCGTACGTGCGAACGACATACCGCAATCCAACCCGGTCAAATTGGGTTCGTAATAATGCAGCGGTTCCTTGGCATAAATCCATTGATTGGACGCATTGAGGGTTATGATCCGTGGACTGGAAAGGGTATCCTGAGGCTCAACCTGGCCACGGCCAGCCATGTTGGATTGGCCAGCCATAAAGAAGACCCATAACCGCCTGGGCTTAGGCATCTTTTTGACTTGTTTCCGGTGGACCGGAAAGAATTCAGTCCGGGATCCGGCATCCTGACTGAAACCAGGTAACCGCAATAATAAAAGCACGGCGGTAAAACAGACGATACGTGAAATCATTACGAAATAACTTGTCATGGTTAGGATTCTTTTTGCTGGCAATCTTTACTCAATTGTGGGCCAGTTTCGTCGCATAATCCTCTGGCTTCAGCAACGGATGATTGCCATTGTCTTCCGGAACGAATTGGTAGGGCGTGAGCTGATGCGACCAGTCAAAATCAACCCGCATCTTATATTGCTTGCGGTACTGCAACGGCGTACAGCGCCGATATTTGCGAAAGAGGCGGTTAAAATTGGCGAGATTGTTGAAACCTGACTTAAGGCTGATGTTTCCCACGTTATCATCAGACTCCAACAATTGCTTGCAGGCATAGCCCAATCGCAGGTCGAGTAAAAAATGTGTAAAGCTCTTATTGGTATTCTTTTTAAAAAAATGACTGAAGGTAGATTCCGCCATATGCAGTTTCTCGGCTACCTCCCCGATCTTCAGGTCCGGGTTGTTGAAATTCCGCACCACGTACTGGTAGGCGATCTCCATCCGGTGGTTGTCCAAATCCAGGGCATATTCGCGGAAAACTTCGCTGGCAAGGAATCTGCATTCGGTGCTATTGGCCAATAATTCCAATAATTGAAGAAACACCAAAACACTCTCGAAGCCCTGCAATCTGGTCAGACCGGTGATCAATGATTGCGCCTGATCGAATGTCGTACCCGTGAAACAGATTCCCCGGTTTGACCGGTTTAACAACTTGCGGATGCGGTAAAAAGGCCCTTTACTCAGTAATGTGCTGTCAAACAAATGCTCGTCAAACTGGATGGTGACCACGCGACAATCCGGCCCTACCCCATCCGGACGGATATCGGTCCTATCCCACTTGTGATATAAATAAGGTCCCAACAAGACCAGGTCTTTTTTGGCGTATCCTTCGATGCTATCGCCTACAATGCGGTTGCCCGAAGAACCGATAACCAGGTTTAATTCATACTCCGGGTGATTGTGAATGGGATAGTCAAAATGAACGTTGTAGGAGTCCAGGATGACAAATACATCGCTTTTCTTAACAGGGGTGATCTCACGAAATATCTTCATGTCCGTAGGATTGGTCAGGCTTTGTCCGGCAAGAATTCCAAGTTCTGAAGCTGCCGGGATGAATTTCATGAAAGTATAAAAAATTCATGGAATAGTATCAGACATCGGATGGAACTACCAGTAATTTTATAAAACGGAAAATACGGAAAATGATCTTCCTTATTCGGAGAGATCAGACATACATTCTATTGGATGTAGGTCCAGTTTTCAATTAATTCTGAGCATACGGGTATGAGCATACTTCTACATTGGTCAACAACCAAGGTCCATGGCTTGCCTTCAACATTCGGCAAGCTCTTACCAATCCTGCTATTTCCAATATTTCTATGGGGTCAACAGATCACCGTTACAGGAACAGTGACCTCATCCGCTGATGGACTACCCCTGATCGGGGTTAATATCCAGGAGAAAGGAACCCAGAATGGAACCACCACCGACCTGGATGGCATGTTCAGCCTGACCGCCCCCGCGAATGCAACACTGGTTTTCAGCTACATCGGATTCCAAACCCAGGAACTACCAGTCAACAACCAATCCAAACTTTCTGTCGTCATGGACGAAGAAGCCAAATTGCTGGAAGACGTGGTGGTAACCGGTTATCGAAAGGAAATCCGCAGCAACGTATCCAGCGCCATTGCAACGGTAAAACCCAAAGACATCGAAAAACTATCGGTGGTCGGCCTGGACCAGGCATTGCAGGGACAGGTCGCAGGTTTGCAGGTCACCCAAACCACCGGCGCTCCCGGTGACGACATCGCCGTACGCATGCGCGGTGTGAGTACGCTGGGCAACAACAATCCCCTATACATCATCGACGGCGTACCTACCACCGGACCAGTTAATATGTTTTCCCTCAACGATGTAGAATCCATCCAGGTCCTCAAGGATGGTGCCGCCGCCGCCATCTACGGTTCCCGCGCTGCCAACGGTGTCATCATCATCACCACTAAAAAAGGTCAAAGTGGAGACCCGGTCTTTTCATTCCAGTCTTACTATGGTGTCCAGACGCCTGCCAATCTACCCGAACTCCTGGACTCACGCGACTACCTGACCATCCGCAATGAAGCCATTCGCAATGCCAATACACTACGCGATCCGCGCCGCCAGCTGGACACTTTTCCGCTGTCCATCCTGGATACATTGCCCAACAACAACTGGCTGGACCTCCTCTTTAATCCGGCTCCAATGCAACGCTATTCCTTGAGTGCCACCGGTGGAGCAGCCAGCAGCACCTATTATGTAATGGGTGAATATCTGTCTCAGGATGGGATCTTCCGCGGGCAGGGGTTTAATAAATACCTGGTCCGGTTTAACGGAGAAATCGGCAAGAGCAAGTTTAAGGTGGGTAACAACTTTGCCTTTTCCTACACCGACCGCAAGGTGATTAATTCATCGGGGGATGGCGCCGGGCCTGGCAATGAACTAAGCGGTATCCGTTATACCCTGATCGCTGCACCGGTATTTCCCATTTACGATAAGGAGGGCAATTACGTCAACACCTCCAATGTCCTGGGGGACCCATCTCTTTATGGCGATGGAAATGCCAATCCGCTGGCCTTTGTAGATGCCACCGACTGGACCATCCGCCGGCACCGGGCCTTTGGCAATGTATTCGCGGAATGGAGCCCGATCGCAGACCTGAGCGTGCGCACCAATCTGGGCCTCGACCTGCTGTTTGAAAACAATAAACTCTTCAAGCAACGCCTGTCTGCGGCCATTTACGATCCTTCATCTCTTTCCGAAGGCCGCAGCTACAGCCAAAATCTGGTCTGGAACAATACCATAAACTACCAGCATAATTTTGGTTCCAACGGAGACCACCAGACTTCATTCCTATTGGGCATGGAAGCCATCGACAACCAGGCCAATTACCTGGGCGCCTCCGCCAATAATTTCATCCGCACCGATCCGCTCTTCCGCTACATTGACAATTCGGTCGCAGCAGATATCAGCAACATCGGTGCTTCCGGTATTGAGACAGCCTGGGGATTATTATCCTATTTTGCCCAGGCAAACTACAATTACCGCAACCGGTATATCCTTCAAACTGCAGTGCGCCGGGATGGTTCTTCGCGATTTGGCTCGGAACACCGCTGGGGAACTTTCCCGTCGGTATCGGTCGCCTGGAATATCGGCAACGAAGATTTCCTGCAAAATATCAAGGCATTATCATCCCTTAAGCTGCGGGCTTCATGGGGCCAACTGGGTAACCAGGAGATAGGCATTTATCCTTACAGCTCCCTGGTACGCACCGGACAATTTGTTTATCCTTTTGGCGGCTCGATTGCCACCGGCGCTACGGTTGTCGAAACAGGGAATCAAAACATCCGCTGGGAGACCACCACGCAGAAAAATGTGGGTGTTGACCTCAGCCTTTGGAATGACAAGCTTTCGATCGTAGCCGACTACTACATCAAGAACAGCACCGATATCCTGGTCCGTGTGCCCATACCCCAGATCGCCGGGTCAGTCAATCCTCCTTATGTGAATGCCGGCAAAGTACAAAATAAGGGGTTGGAGCTGGCCACCAGCCTGCGCAATCACTGGGGAGACTTGCAGTATTCGGTAACTGCCAATGTGAGCACCGTCAGCAACAAGGTGATCTCACTGGCCGGCAGCGAGCCTATCCTGGGTGGATTTGGTCTGTCGGACGGACCCATCACCAAGACCGAACCCGGCTATCCGATCGGGTCTTTCTTCCTGTATGACGCCATCGGCATCTTCAACACCCAGGAGGAGATAGAGTCCAGTCCCTTTCAGACCGCCGATACCCGGCCGGGTGATATCAAATTTGCCGATCTGAACGGAGACAATGTGATTGATGATAAGGACAGGGCGCATTTCGGCAGTCCTTTCCCGGACCTCGTCTACGGTCTAACCCTAAACCTGACGTACAAGAACTTTGACTTCTCTACCCTTCTGCAGGGGGTTCAGGGTAATGACGTCTATTTCCTCTTTGGTAATTTTGCCTACGAGACTCAATCCCGTGGTTTTAATTCTTACAAGGAGATCCTGAACCGCTGGACACCGACCCATACCGACACAGATATCCCCAAAGTAAGCTACGATGACCGCAACGGGAACCGGCGTATTTCCACCCGCTTCCTGGAAGATGGATCGTACCTGCGCTTCCGCAACATCACGCTGGGATACAACCTGACGCACCTGTTGCCGAAAGACTGGGTACGGAATGTACGCATCTACACCACGGTTCAGAACGCTTTCACCTTTACCAAATATCCCGGTTTGGACCCGGAAATCCAGGCCAACTCCAACGACACCAACGGTTTTGGTGTATCCTCCGACCTGGCCGTGGGCATCGACTGGGGTACCGTACCAGCACCCCGCATATTTATGGTGGGTATAGACCTGGACTTTTAAAACGAAGACACCATGAGAAGTAACAGCATAAAAATATTGGTCTGCGGAATGGTGCTGATGGCAAGCTCCTGTACCAAGGTATTGGATAAGCCACCCATTGGCCGCCTGGATGCAGGGTCGTTCTTCAAAACGGCCGATGATGCCATCCAGGGCATCAATGCCGCCTATCAACCCCTCCTTTTTAACAGCGCCAACAACAATTTCTACTGGGCTTTTGGTATCCTGCCTACTTCTATAGCTGTCGTGGGCGGAGATGGGTCCCGTCCGGGGCTGGTGGAAATGGATTTCCTGAATTATACCCCCCGTACGCAGGAATTTAATGACTTCTGGAAACTCAACTACATCGGCATCACCCAGAGCAACCTGGTATTGGATCGTATCGAAAGCATCGATATGGATGCATCACTGAAGAACCGGATCAAAGGAGAAGCACTCTTCCTGCGCTCCTATTACCATTTCCTGCTGACCCAGGTATTTGGTGACGTACCTCTTCTCACCGAAATCAAAGATCCGGAAGATTTGCGCATACCCCGTGATGACAAGAAACTTATCTGGCAACAGATCGTCAAAGATTGTGATCAGGCCGCTCAGTGGCTTCCCGAAAGCTACCCCGCCAGCGCCACCGGCCGCGTCACCAGGGGCGCCGCATTAGGTCTGGCAGCCAAGGCAGATTTGTATTTGGAAGACTGGAATGGAGTCCTAAGCCACATTCAGCAATTGGATGCTTTGGGCATTTACGCATTGATGCCGGACTACGAGGATAACTTCCGGAAATTAACCCAAAATAACTCCGAATCCGTCTGGGAAATTCAGCACGATAACCTCGAATTGGGCGTCGGCAACTCCCTTAACCAGTGGTGGTGTTCTAAAAAAATCAGTGACGGATACGGATTCTGTGAAGTCACCCAGGAGTATGTCAATGAATTTGAACCCGGTGACCCGCGTCTTAAATTCACCGTAGCCATGACACGGGATGATTATTTCGGTGTCACCTATTTTCCCTCCTTTTCTTCGACGGGGTACAGTCCCCGGAAATACCTCCAGTCCGCTCAGGAAGTGACCCAAAAAGCGGATGGAGATATCAATTACACTGCAATCCGCTATGCAGAGGTATTGCTCTGGAAGGCTGAAGCCCATGCACAACTAAACCAATTACCGGAAGCTTTAGCCGCCCTTGAACAGGTCCGCGCCCGCGCCCGGGCACAGGCTGCCAATCCGGAAACGGCCCTGCCGCCTGTTACCGCAGGTACGCAGTCCGAGGTCATGCAGGCCATCCGCCACGAACGGCTGGTTGAACTGGGTTTTGAGATGCATCACTTCTTTGACCTGGTACGCTGGGGGCTGGCGTCCCAGGAAATTCCCGACTTTATCCCGGGCAAACACGAATATTTCCCCATACCCCAAACCGAGCTGGATCTGAACCCGATGTTGACCCAAAATCCCGGTTATTGATGAAGTTAAAAGGCCTCATAGCAGCTATTTTATTCTCCGGTTCGGTCAATGCCCAATCGGGTCAGATCGATATCCCGCGTATCGATCAAATGCCTAATCTGCCTACCCCCTTCAATGTCCGGGACTGGTACCAGGTGGCCAAAGATTACGATGGCTTTGTTTATAATCCTGATCTTACCGGCGACTATCTTCCATTGCTCTATAAAGAAACTTCCGGGCCCAATTATCCGGAACTGCCCGTTTTCGGGCTGCCCAGTTATGTAGGGAGCAATAACCCAAAAGGAGGTGAGGCCATCAATGTGCTTCCTTCCATCGTTGGAGCAACCCTGGCTGGCATCGACAAATCAAACCAGAACGGCAACAACTGGGTGCTGTGGAGTCAGAATTACTTCAACAAGACCAATGGCCAAAATATTTACCTTAATGCGCCCAAGACCTCCAGCGGAAACGACTGGTGGTATGATGTGATGCCCAATATCTACTTCTACCAGCTTTACGATCTTTACGGACCCATGGGACATGCGGATGAACAATTCACCGCTGTTGCAGATGCCTTTGCCGGATCTGCCCGCGCCCTGGGCGGCTCCGATACGCCCTGGCAGCCGGCTTTTTTCAACTACCGTGCATTTGACTTCGCCACCGGTACGCCCAATTCGGAGAGCGTCCCTGAACCTGAATCTGCCGGCACTTATGCCTGGCTCCTCTACCATGCGTATAAGGTAACAGGTGAAAAACGCTATCTGGAGGCTGCCGAATGGTGTATCGAATTTCTGGATCAATGGCCCAATAATCCATCCTACGAGTTGCAGTTGCCCTACGGGGCCTATACCGCAGCTAAGATGAACGCCGAGCTGCATACCCACTATGACCTCGAAAAAATGATCAACTGGATCTTTGACCGCGGCGCATTGCGCGGTTGGGGCACCATTGTAGGCCGCTGGAACGGATTTGACGTCTCCGGACTGATTGGAGAGGCCAATGACAATGGCAATGATTATGCATTTTTGATGAATGGCTTACATCAGGCTGCTGCCCTGGCTCCATTGGTTCGTTATGATAAACGCTATGCCCGGGCGATCGGCAAATGGATCCTGAACCTGGCCAATGCAACCCGGCTTTATTATCCTGGATTCTTGCCTGCCTCGCTCCAGGATGGGGCGGAGTGGAGTGCGCAGTATGACCCGATGAAAGTCGTCGGCCACGAAGCTTTGCGCGAAGTATGGAATGGTGCCAGTCCCTTCTCCACCGGTGATGCCGTAAGGGGAGGATGGGCAGCTACCAACCTGGCCTTATACGGGTCATCCTCCATCGGCTACCTGGGTGGCATCCTTGCTAAAACCAATGTCGATGGTATTCTACGTATCGATGTCCGCAAGACCGACTTCTATAGTGACGGTTATCCAATGTATCTCTATTTCAATCCTTATGATACACCTAAATCGGTAGTAGTCACGTTACCGGATACCTCAGTACGCGTATATGATCTCCTCCGTGAATCTTTTCTTTCGGAAGGCGCGGCCAGCTCGCTGGAAGTAACCATTCCGGCCGGTGAAGCAACCTTGGTTGCTCTCCTGCCTGCTTCCGGAACCATGGAGCAGGTAGAGAATCGAATGGTGCTGAATGACCTGGTCGTCGATTACCTGCCATCCAATGCACCACAACCTTTAGCACCACGTATCCAGGCGCTCGCTACATCGTCAACAACCGTTGAACTCGGCGATTCAGTGATCATTTATGGTAAAGCAACAGATCCGGATTTCGGAATATTGGAATACACCTGGCAGGCAGATCAGGGTGAACTGCTACCCCAGGACACGACAGCTGTCTGGGTAGCTCCACAGGATCCCGGTAATTACCGTATCCAGTGGATGGTTACCGATAACGATGGATTGACGGATACAGCATCCCTCGAAATAACGGTCGTCCCGGAGGTCAACCGCGCTCCCGTCATTCAAGCGATACAACCTGCTCAAAAGTATATAGGTCCTGGACAGGACCTCAACATTCTCTGTAAGGCATCGGACCCTAACGGTGATACATTATTGTTTACCTGGACTACAAATGCCGGAGCAATAGATGGTTCTGGGGATCAGATCATCTGGACCGCCCCCCCGGGTGAAGGCATTTATCAAATCCAGGTACAAGTGGATGATGGCCGTGGTGAAATGACCACGGCGTCGGTGGATATCCTGGTTAGAGATTTTGCTGAAGGGCCGGTGCCTTCTTTGTTGGCTTATTACCCCTTTACGGGAAACACCCAGGATGCCAGTGGCAATGGTTTTCATGGCGTACCTTCCGGGGCACGTCCCACCAATGACCGGCTTGGCCAGCCATCACAAGCCTTCCTTTTCGATGGTATAAACGATTTCATTCGCGTCCCGGATGATCAGCGACTGGAGTTTACGACTGCCATCACCTTAAGCTTTTGGTTTAAGGCTGACGCCGTTGGTGAAAAGGAGCGGTTCATCGTCTCACATGGCAGCTGGCAAAGCCGGTGGAAAGTATCGATCATACCGGAAGGCAAGATTCGCTGGACCATCCACGCCAGCGATGGACGCATTCGTGATCTCGATACACCAACCAGCTTTGTCACGGATTCATTTTACCAGGTTACCGCCACCTATGACGGAGCGTATATGATGCTCTACCTGAATGGTCATCTGGAGTCCTTTTTGCCTTTTACCGGAGACATCAACCCCACGAATCTGCCTATTCTGATGGGGCAGATGTTGCCGGACAATGCCAACTATAATTTTGAAGGTGTACTTGATGAGGTCAAACTTTGGGACACCGCGCTGGTACCCACACAGGTGATTGCATTGACAACCACGCACCGGTCCGATTACCAGGCTGCCATGGACCTGGCCATTTATCCGAATCCTTCCGCTACCTCCATCCGTGTCCGCATCCCTGAGGCATTCCTGGGAAAACCCTGCCGGATGCGGGGATACGACCTGATGGGCAGAATGGTCCTGGACCATCAATGGCAGCAAGCTTCAGTTGAAGAATCGGTATCCGTTGCCACCCTATCTCAGGGAATTTATTTACTGGAACTGGGAAATACCAGAATTCATTACCGAACAACCTTATTTAAAAAATGAAAATCCGAAGATCATTTGTATTCAACATAAAATTGATCCGTTTCGCATGCATTTCTCTAACCGAAAACATTGAGTTATGAAATTTATCAACCTCCTTGCCATTTTCCTGCTGTCATTTCTGGGTTTATCCAGTGGGATATATGGTCAAAACATTGTAGCTGCCTATCCATTCAGTGGATCAGCACAGGATGCCTCGGGCAATGGCAACGATGCCATGATCCGTGGTGCCATCCTGACTCAGGATCGCTTTGGTGTTGCCCGCCAGGCTTTTGCCTTTGATGGTAAGAGTGCGCTGGTAGCTCCTAATTCCGATCTTTTACAATCCGGTTACACCACCATCAGCTTCTGGGTGAAGGTCAATAGCCTGCCGGAACAAGGTGAAGTATTTCTGCTTTCCCACGGTGGATGGCAAGAGCGTTGGAAAATATCGCTTCCAGCCCACGGGAAACCCGTGTTTACCACCAATTCATCGGATGGAATTTCCGATATGGACTCGGGCGACGGTAATGAACTTATCCTGGGCGAGTGGCATCAGGTGGTGATGACCCATGACGGAGCCAATGATGTCATCTATCTGGATGGTGCCATGGCCAATACAAAAGCCGTCACCGGCACACTTAATGCCACCCAGTATCCACTGGGTATGGGCTTTGACCCGATCGGTGGCAGCCTGTACTTTGATGGCAGTCTGGACGAAGTCATGCTTTTTGACGCAGCCATGACTGCTGAGCAGGTAGCAGATCTCTATGCCCAGCAGAGCACGGCACCTACGTTTGAACCGGGTATGGTCGCCAATTATCCTTTTGACGGCAATGCACTTGACGCTACATCCTATGCCAACCATGGCCAGATGAACGCAACCACGCCAACCACCAACCGGTTTGGATTCGGATCGAAAGCATTAGCCTTCAATGGTACATCTTCCACCGTAACGGCGTCCAACAGCTCCGCTCTTAATGGCGGTACCACTACGGTGACATTCTGGGTAAAAGCCAACGCACTTCCCGAACAGGGTGAAGCTTACCTGATGTCTTTCGGTGGATGGCAGGAACGCTGGAAGATCTCCCTCCCGTCACATGGCAAGGCCGTGTGGACGACGAATGAGACATCCGGCATTTCCGATATGGATGCCGGTGACGGCCATGAACTCGTGCCGGGCGTGTGGACCCAGCTTGCCTTTGTTCACAACGGCAGCCAGGACCAAATCTATGTCAATGGTGCACTGGCCAACAGCAAAGATGTCACCGGGGATCTTAACCCGACGACCTACGATCTGGGCATCGGATACAATCCCATCGATGGCGGTAATTACTTCGATGGAGCGATTGACGATATCCAGATCTACAACTATGCATTAAGCGACACTGCTATCCAGGATCTGTATACAGCGATGTCCACCAACCCGGCTACCGATGCCGATCTGGTGGCTCAGTATAACTTCACCGGAAATACCGCCGATGGTTCGCAATATGCCAACGATCTGACCAATGACGGTGCTTCCCTGACTGCTGACCGCTTCAATTATGGAGGCCATGCCTATGCATTTGATGGTATTGGCTCCAGCATGACTGCGGCTAATTCTCCGGCACTGAATTCTCCCACCGCCACTGTAAGTTTCTGGGTCAATGTCACTGAGCTACCGGCACAGGGTGAAGCCTACCTGCTCTCCAATGGTGGCTGGCAGGAGCGCTGGAAAATATCGCTGCCTTCCCACGGCAAACCGGTATTCACAACCAACTATGAAAATGGTATCTCCGATATGGACGCCGGTGACGGCAATGCATTGGTCCCGGGAACATGGACCCATGTGGCCATGGTCCATGACGGTACCAAAGACCTGATCTACATGAACGGTACGCTGGCGAATGAAAAAGATGTCGCCGGCAACCTGAATGCTACGAAATATCCTTTCGGCGTAGGTTTCAATCCCATCGATGGCGGCAACTATTTCAATGGCGCGCTGGATGACATCCAACTGTTCAACCGGGCACTGACCGCAGAAGAAATTGCCGCTTTATATGGCATGCAGTCCGTTGAGCCGACCTATTCAGACACCCTCGTTGCTGATTACGGCTTCAATGGTTCCGGCAAAGATGCTTCCGTCTATGCCAATCCAGCCACCATCAGTGGGGCGCAGTTTGGAAAGGACCGGTTCAACCGTTCCAACCATTCCCTCGTTTTCGATGGTGCTTCCAGCGAAGTTACCGCTGCCAATTCACCGCAATTGAATTCCGACCTGGCCACCGTCAGTTTCTGGATCAATGCCAAGGCCCTCCCGGAACAGGGTGAAGCATTCCTGCTTAGTTTCGGCGGATGGCAGGAAAGATGGAAAATTTCATTGCCTGCACATGGCAAGCCGGTCTGGACGACCAATAACGAAAGTGGTATCTCCGACATGGATTCCGGTGACGGTAATGAACTCGTCCCTGGCAGCTGGTATCAGGTGGTCATGGTGCATGATGGCGCTAAGGACAAGATATTTATCAATGGTACCAAGGCCAATGAAAAAGATGTCACAGGCAATCTGAACACCACCACGTATCCTTTGGGTATCGGCTACAACCCGATCGATGGTGGGTCCTATTTCAATGGTTCCCTGGATGACATCCAGATTTACAGCATCGCTCTGACCGACGATGAGGTTGCCGCTTTATATGCAGCCCAGTCGGCAGCACCGGAAGTGACCGACTCTATTGCACCCTCAGCCCCGCTGGATCTGGTTGCAGGTGTGCAAAATACGACCGTTCTACTGACCTGGAGTCCTTCGACCGACAATGTAGGGGTGACTGGCTACAATGTATTCCGTGACAGTGTGAAAATGGGTACAGTGCCTTCACCCGGTATGACCCTGACGGATTTACCTCAGCTTACCACCTTCACTTTTGGTGTAACTGCCGTAGATGCTGCCGGAAATGAATCCGTGATGAGTACGGTCATTGCCACCACCGGACAGGAAGCAGCACCGGATACCATCGCTCCCTCCAAGCCAGGCAACCTGGCGGGTAATCCCGGAGCTCATTCCGTATTGCTTTCCTGGGAAACTTCTACTGACAACCGTGCCGTAGCAGGATACGTCGTATTTGTTGACGGGACCCTGGTGGACACCGTTGGCGCAAGTAAGACTTCTATCCTGGTCGGTGACCTGGATGCGGAAACACCTTATTTCTTTGAAGTATATGCTTTCGACCTGGCCGGCAATACCTCGGAGGTAGCTGAATTGACCGTGAGCACCACTGCTGAATTCGATACCGGAGAAGATGGTCTGGTAGCCTATTATCCTTTTGAAGGAAATGCCGATGATGCAACACCTTATGCCAATCATGGTGTGATCGGTGGTAACCCGACCTTCCAGACCGTTACCGACCGGTTGCGGGCAGGCGGGCAGGCGATCGTCTTTGACGGCGACCAGGATTCTGTTCTCGCTGCCAATGCCGTTCAGCTTTTATCCGACTATTCAACGGTAAGTTTCTGGATCCGCGTAGACGGTCAGAATTTTGCCGATGCGGAAGCTTACGTTTTGGATTTCGGCCATTGGGATCAACGCTGGAAAATTTCATTGCCACAACACCTGCGTATCGTCTGGACGACGAATAGCAAGAATGCCCAGTTTGATAATTCCATTTCAGACATGGACAGCAAGGACGGCAACGAACTGATCCTTGGCTACTGGTGGTTTGTGACCATGGTACATGATGGTACAGATGACATCATCTACATCGACGGTCAGGAAGTGAATCGCAAAGCAGCTGCAGGAACGCTGAACAGCACGGCACGTCCTTTTTGTATGGGCAGCAACCCCATCGAGGGTGGTCAATATTTCCAGGGCGCGCTGGATGAGGTAAAGCTTTACAATAAAGCTCTGACCGGTGAAGAAATTGCCAGCCTGTATGCTAATGGAACCACTTCGGTTCCAAGTTACAATGCGGTGCTGAACAAATACATCGAATTGGTGTATCCGAACCCGACAACCAGTTCATTGCAAATACGTCATCATTTCACGACCAATCAATCATTATTGGTCCGTGTATTTAATGCCCAGGGTATGGAAGTTTCATCCACCCGTACGCAGACCGGATACGGAAGTAACGATCTGACGGTTGATGCCTCGAAATTACCACAGGGTTCCTACTATGTGAACTTTGTCCTAGGTGGTAAAAACCTGGGATCACTGCGTTTTGTCAAACAATAAGTCATTCCATAGGGCATTCCGGCATTTCACAGCCGGAATGCCCATTTTTTCAATGCACCAGAAAATCACCGGTCACCATGATCCATAAACATCATGCGTCCAGGGTATCCGCCCTGGCCAATCGTTTGCCGGAAAACCCTATTCTGACTCCCAGCCAGGTTCGTCCCAGCCGGGAAGACATGGAGGTCGAATGCATCTTAAACCCGGGAGCGTTTCGATTTAAAGGTAAAACCTGGCTTTTAGTGCGGGTGGCGGAGCGGCCAAAACAGGAAACCGGCTGGATTTCTTTTCCGGTCCTCGAAGATTCTGAACATCTGATCGTCAAACGTTACCCCCGGGACCATCCGGACCTGGACCTTTCCGATCCGCGGATCATCCGGGTCGGATCCAGCTATTACCTTACGACCTTATCCCATCTCCGGCTATTCTGCTCATCAGATGGCATTCATTTTGCCGAACCGGATGACCGGCCATCGATCATTTTTCCCCATGGCGTCCATGAAACCTTTGGCATCGAAGATTGCCGGGTGACCACCATGGGCGATCAGTATTTGCTGACCTATACCGCGGTCTCAGAAAATGGGGTTGCGGTAGGATGTATGCGCACCACCGACTGGATTCATTTTGAGCGCCTGGGGTTGATTATGCCACCCCATAATAAGGATTGCGCCATTTTTGGTGAGCCTGTAAACGGATTATACCGCTGTCTGCACCGGCCTTCCGGTCTGGACCTTGGAGGCAACTTTATCTGGATCGCCGAATCACCGGATCTTATCCACTGGGGTGATCACCGCTGCATCGCACGGACACGGCCGGCACAGTGGGACTCCGCCCGCATTGGTGCGGGAGCTGCCCCGGTGAAGACCAGTGAAGGATGGCTGGAGATCTATCACGGAGCGGACAACCATCACCGGTATTGCCTGGGTGCCCTGCTATTGGATGGAGACCGACCACATCAGGTATTGGCACGATCCAGTCAACCCATCATGACCCCGGATATGGAGTACGAGCAAAAAGGTTTCTTTGGGAATGTGGTATTCACCAATGGTCACGTAACAGAAGGAGACCAGCTGTTTATGTACTATGGTGCTTCCGATACCGTAATTTGCGGGGCGAAATTTTCCATCCGGGAGATCCTGGACACATTAAAATAATCAAACGAAAAACAGATCAGATGCTGGCAAAAATCCGCACCGAGTGGACCTTCTTTTTAAGTCACCCTTTTTCCATGCGGGTTCTCCTGCTGACCAATTTATTGTATGCATTGGTGCTCCCCATCATAGAATTATTTATTGGAGCTTACATCATGCGCAATTCGCAGGATGTAGGACTGGTGGTACTCTTTCAACTAGCTCAATATACCGGGATCCCACTCACCTTCATGATCAACGGTTTGCTGCTCAAGCGTGTTCCGATCGCCCGGTTGTATTCCCTGGGCATGTTGCTTAGTGGCGTGTCAATGACAGCCATGATGACCCTGCGTGAACTGAATGCGGCGGGTATCTTCTTTGCCGGCCTTATCATGGGTCTGTCCTACGGCTTTTTTTGGGCAAACCGGGACTTCCTGGCACTGAACACCACCAAAGATCAAAGCCGGAATTATTATTACGGTGTGGAAACCTTCTTCTACACCATCGCCGCGATCGTCATTCCTTTCCTGGCCGGATCCTTCATTGCTGCCACCGATTCGTACGACTGGTTTCAGGGGAACGTCAATGTAGCTTATTACATTCTGACCGGTGTCGTATTCGCAATCACATTGATCGCTTCTGTACTGGTGCACCGCGGAGGATTTCAAAACCCGCCACGCAGTCGCTTTTTATATTTCAAATTTCATAAGCTTTGGTACAAAATGCTGGGTCTTGCTTCACTGAAAGGCATCGCCCAGGGATATATTGTTACGGCTCCCGTCATGCTGATCATGAAGCTGGTTGGTGAAGAGGGAGCGCTTGGCGTGATCCAATCCATAGCTGCTCTCCTTTCGGCATTATTACTCTATCTGCTGGGCAGGGTCACTAAACCAGAACACCGGATACCCATCTTTGCAAGCGGGTTGGCGCTGTTTGTTTTGGGTGCTCTAATCAATGCATCTCTTTTTTCAGCCCTCGGTGTACTGCTATTTGTATTATGCCTGTTGTTTGCCCGGCCACTACTGGATCTGGCTTATTTCCCGATCCAGCTGAAGGTGATCGATGTGCTGGCCAAATGGGAGAACCGTAATGAATTCACCTACATCTTCAACCATGAATTGGGACTATACATCGGTCGGCTTTTCGGATGTGGCCTGTTCATCCTGCTGGCCTGGTATGTCAGCGACACCATAGCGCTTCGTTATGCATTGCTGGTCATCGCACTTATCCAATTCACCTCGGTATTCGTGGCCCGCAATGTACTCCGGGACACTGCTAAACTGGAAGCTTTAACCCCTGACTCTAAACAAGATTAAACATGAATCGCAAACGCAACCATCTCCATAAACTGATCGCTTTGGTTGGCTTCGCCTACATCTGGGGATGTGAGGCACCGGGGCTTCTGGAATCCACTTTCAGTAAACCTGTTCAGCAAGTAGACCTGGACCGCGTGGCACAAATGCCCAATGCACCGGAACCATACCAATCAGAAGACTGGTATCAAAAGGCCCGGGATCTGGATGCCTACCTTTATGATACCACCACCAGCGGCCCATATCAACCATTTGTATGGACCGACCATGCCGAACGCAATTTTCCTGAAGTTGCCTACGGTATGTATACGGCAGTAGGAGACGTGCGCCAGGGGCCGGATAAAAATAACGGAGAAGCCCACGAAGCCATCTGCATGCTGGGCTCCATCAATGGTTCTACCCTGGTCGGGATCGACAAGTCAAACCAGGATGGCCGTAACTATGTATCGGCGACAAGAAATTATTTCAACCGTGCCAATGGTTGGAACATCATCATGAATTTTACCAACAAGTCGGCCCATGTGGGCGGCGGTTACGGCAATGATTTCTGGTATGATGTCTTCAACAATGTCCTCTTTTATGCCGTCGCGTACCATTATCCTGAAACTCCCGGTTTCAGCGACCTGCAGCGAACCATTGCCGATCAGTTTTACAAGGCGGACTCGGTCATGGGCAACAATTACAGCTACTCCTATTTCGACTTTGGCCAAATGCAACCCGGCACCAATCACATTCCACCTCAGGAGGATGCTGCGGCCGGTTTTGCTTACCTGCTTTACAACGCGTACATCAAATACGGGGACGAGCGGTATCTCGAAGCAGCCAAACATGCGCTTTCAGTCATCTACAGCCAGAAAGAAAGCCGGTTCTGGGAGATCCTGATGCCTTTCGGAGCTTACACGGCAGCGCGGATGAATGCCGAGGAAGGCATGGATTACGACCCGACCATTCTGCTCGACTGGACCTTTGACGGGACTGCCACCAACCGGGAAGGCTGGGGCGTCATCAGCGGACACTGGGGGAATTATGATGCCTACGGCCTGGTAGGTAGTACCATCGACCGGGGAGGTTATGGTTTCTTGATGAATACCTTCGATCTGGCCTGGCCACTGGTACCCCTGGTACGGTACGATCAGCGCTATGCCCATACCGTAGGTAAATGGCTGCTCAATGCTTCCAATGCCGCCCGGCTATGCTATGCCTATAACATTCCGGACTCTTTACAAGCAGTCCCGGATCATAAGGCCATTACGAAAAACCTGATCGGGTATGAAGGCCTGATCCATCATTCTACTTATCCGGGACTGGAAGGCAAAACCCCGATTGCCCAGGGTGATGGTCCGCTGTGGGCTCCGGGTAACCCACCCGAGACAATGTTTTCCATTTATGGTTCCAGTCATGTCGGTGTGTATGGCGCGATCATCCGGGCAACCAATGTAGAAAAGATCCTCCAGCTCAACTGTCTGGCCACTGACCTGTATCCCAAAGGCAAAGCTTATCCCACCTTCCTATACTACAACCCTTATGAGGAATCGAAGGAGATCACACTCGCAGTAGGAAGCCAGCCCGTCGATGTTTACGATGCGGTGAAAAGGAAAATAATCATCAGTCAGGCTACGGTATCCACTTCGGTAACCCTTGATCCGGATGCTGCCGCTGTACTGGTCCTGGTTCCTGCGGGCGCAAAGCTTAGCCAGGAAGGGCATCGGCTGTTGGCGGATGGTGTGGTGATCGACTACCGGTTTGGGGAATGAGGAGTGTGATAGGTGCTTCTTGTTTATTTATCAAATCCTTGATCTGGCGACTTTAACGTACCATATCACTGTTATTTTCCACTTTATAGCTAATTGGCAATGGATCAGGCCAAAATTTTTACGAAGTGGAAGATCCGCTATTTGCTGAATGGTTGCGAAAAATTTAAACCCAAAAACCAGCGAAAACATTACGCAATTTGCGTGATGGATTATTCCCTAGCCTAGGACTTATTACCCCTAAAGACACATGTGGTATTGAAGCCCAACGCACCCAGACTTACATTGACGGTCAGTTCCTTACCATTCAGACTACCATCACCGGAAAGTTCAAACAGGATCAGGTTCACGCTGGGTATCGTGAATTTACAGTCATCGGTGGTGAGATTATAATTGTTACCACCGCCATCAGTCATCACCAGGTCACTTCCAAGCTTTTTGATCTCATAGGTGGTGCTTTCATCATCGGCATTCTGGCAACTTTCCGTTCCAGAATAAACACCAATAAAATCGTCTTGGGTACACCCTTTACTGACGTTGTCTTTCTTACAGCTAACCCATGAAATGGCAAAGGCCAGCAGTGCGAAGAATACAATCTTTTGCATGTATTTTGTTTTGTTGGTTCAGAATATATTATTCGAATTTATAATATATTCAAGCTTCATGCCAGAATACCGGCACCAGGATCAACAATCTGATTACTACCTTTGTCTCCCTAGGATCAAGAAAGGTGAAAAGATACGTTCTGAACGAATTTCTTCGTGAAGCTTCCGGGCTCCCTCTACTCGATGTCCGGTCTCCCGCCGAATATGAAACGGGACATTTGCCGGGAGCAATTTCATTTCCCCTATTCTCCAACGAAGAGCGTGTAGAAATAGGCACTCTTTATAAACAGGAAGGAAAACCGGAAGCCATCAAGCGAGGTCTTGATATCATCGGCCCCAAAATGCGTCAGTTTATTGAAAAAGCGGAGGCTCTGGAATCAACCCAACTGGCATTGTACTGCTGGCGGGGGGGCATGCGATCCGAATCCATGGCCTGGCTGTTCGAGCGCTATGGCTTCGAAACGGTAGTCCTGGAGGGAGGATATAAAACGTATCGCCGCACGGTGATGCAGTTCTTTGAACAACAGCTGCCCATCGTGGTGCTGACGGGCTACACGGGCAGTCAAAAAACCAGATTGCTCCACCTGATGCGTGAATCCGGAGCCCAGGTGGTAGACCTCGAAGGCCTGGCCAACCACCAGGGATCCAGTTTTGGCAACCGAAAATCGACCGGCCAGCCGGCGACAGAGGACTTTCAGAACATGGTTTACGAAGCTTTCATCCCCATGGACCTCAACCGCCCGGTCTGGATCGAAGATGAAAGTAAACACATCGGTCTGGTCAGCCTTCCTGATGCACTGTACGATCAAAAAAGCAGCTGCCCCCATGTTTTTGTGGAGATCGATCCCTGGGAGCGGGTGGATTTCCTCGTAGAGGACTATGGAGGATTGAGCGCGGAGCAGCTGATATCGGCGACCCGTTCCATTCAACCCAAGCTGGGAAATGAAAAAGCTGCCAAAGCGATTGCCGCCATCGGGGAGGGAGATCTGAAGACCGCTGCCGGACTGATTCTGACGTATTACGACACCCGTTATCGCAAGTCCATCCAGCGAAAATCAACATTGATCCAGCAACATTACCGGATACCCATGGATGAAATCCCTAAATTGGCCAAAGAATTAGCACAATGGCACCCGAAATAGCAAATCTCCGTCTCACCGAATACAGCCACGGCGCCGGCTGTGGATGCAAATTATCACCCGGAGTACTTTCCGATATCCTGCAGACCAGCGATGCCGCCCCTGCTTTCACCAATCTCCTGGTCGGAAATGATACCAAGGATGATGCTGCCGTTGTAGATCTCGATGGAAGTACCGCCATCATCAGTACGACGGATTTTTTTATGCCCATAGTAGATGATCCGTTTGATTTTGGAGCCATCGCTGCAACCAATGCAATCAGTGATATTTATGCCATGGGAGGAACTCCTATCGTGGCCATTGCCATCCTTGGTTGGCCGATCGACAAGATCCCGGCCGCCGTTGCCGGAGAAGTGTTGCGGGGAGGGCGCAAAGTTTGCCATGATGCCGGTATAGCCCTGGCCGGAGGACATAGCATTGATGCTCCGGAACCCATCTTTGGCCTGGCCGTAACGGGCCGTGTGCCGGTCACTCAGGTCAAGAAAAACTGCACCGGCCAGCCTGGAGACCTTTTGTATCTCACCAAACCGCTTGGGATTGGCATGGTGACCACCGCCCAAAAGAAAAAGCTTGCCGAAGATCAGGATCTGGCCATCGCCAGGCAGTCCATGCTTACCCTCAACAAAATAGGCCAGTCCCTGGCCGGGCTGCCCTATGTTCATGCCATAACCGACGTCACCGGTTTCGGACTGGGAGGTCACCTGCTGGAGATCTGTGAAGGCAGCAACACCGGCGCACAGATACACCTCGACCGGATACCGGTATTTGACTTTGTCCCAAAATACATTGCACTCGGCTGCCTGCCGGGAGGGACCAATCGCAACTGGACTTCCTACGGTCATAAGATTGCGCTCAGGGATCCGGATACCTATAAGATTATTGCTGACCCACAGACCAGTGGCGGATTGCTGATTGCCGTGAATTCACAATACAAATCGGAATTTGAGTCTCTGCTCGCTGCCCAGGGATTGGTGGTGCAACCCATTGGTATGCTGACAACTCAACCACACGATCACCTCATTGAAGTCGATTGAACAGCGGCCTGCCCCTGCCTAAAATGTTCACTCTTTGAAATTTAGGGTACATTTTTGCATGATTTATAGGGGTCATTGCGTTATAAGAGCATCCTTTACCAAAATTGACTATGCAGGGCTTTACTTCCATATTGCTACCACGCCGCTTCGTGCCCCTGCTTCTCATAATGGTTATAAGTAACCTGGCTCCCGGCGATCCGGAAGACGACTGGAAGCTGACGCAGGAAAAAAACGGTGTTTCCATTTATTACCGTCCATCGAGGAAAGACCCCAAATTAAGGGAGATGAAAGTCAATGTCACCGTAAGTGGTGACCGGGAGGATGTGATCAATCATTTACGGGAAGAAAACTTAATAAAAAAATGGATGCAGGGATTGGAGTTCCAGCAAGTAAGCATCGTTGATTCTACGAGTTGGATAGCCATGCAGGGCTTTGAGTTTCCCTGGCCCATATCCAACAAAGTAAACCGAATGGAATACCGCCGGCAGGAAGCCGGAACCACCACCTACATTTTCCTTAAAAGCCTGCCCATGGTTAAATCCCTGCCTAAGGGTTATGAAGAAATGGACCCTACCGAAGGACAATGGGAAATCCATAAACTCAATAGCCGGCAGCTCGTCGTTATCTACAAAGTTCGTGCTCTCGTGGAAAGCCCCTACCCCCGCTGGGTTCAGGATCCCATCATCCAAAAGAGCTTTATAACTTCCTTCGACAAGCTGCGTTCGTCGATCCAATCCCTTGCCAATAACTGATGAAAAGCTCTATACCACGACTTCTATGAAGCAGTAGAAGACCTACCTTAACACGCCTGGTATCAGAGCACCAGATTGGCATCCAGCGTAATCGTACAATTCAGAAGCCGACTTACCGGACAGCCTGCCTTGGCAGATTGGGCATATTCCTGGAATTGTTCCGCCGAAAGTCCCGGAACTTTGCCTTCAAGCTTGAGATTTATAGAAACGATTGTCCAGCCCTGCTCAAGTTTTTCCATCGTCAGATTGGCTTTGGTTTCCAGGGATTCCGGCTCAAATCCGGCAGCAGTCAGTGCAAACGCCAGTGCCATACTGAAACATCCGGCATGCGCAGCAGCGATCAGTTCCTCGGGATTGGTACCTTCCTGTCCATCCTCATTCTGAAAACGTAATTTGGCTGAATAAGGGTGATTACTGAAGGCACCACTCATCGTGGTCAGTGTACCGCTTCCAGTCGGGCCGCCTCCATGCCATACGGCAGTTGCATTTCTTTTCATTCGTAAGTCGTTTGATGATTAAATGATCACAACAAGCAAACGGAAAATCTGCCTGGCGGTTCAGCAAGAAAGCATCTATTTATTGGAAACGGGCAGGTTGTGGTTATACTTCATTACATTCCCCTAGAAAAGTGAATGAACGTCATGATTTACGGCATGTTTGGAACGACGAACCTCAAGGTAAGTAAGGTTGGATTTGGCGCCTGGGCCATCGGCGGCAACGCTATGATCGGCACGACGGCGATCGGTTGGGGGCCGGCTGATGATCAGGTTTCCAGGCAATCCATTCATGCTGCCCTGGATGCAGGGATAAACTTTTTTGATACCGCTGACATCTATGGCCTGGGACATTCCGAAAAACTATTGGGCGAAACGCTTGCCGGTCAGCGCGATGTGCTCATCGCTTCCAAAGCGGGCAATTGTGCGGTGGATGGGGTGTTTTCCAGCAATTATTCCAAAAAATACCTGCTGGCGGCCTGTGATGCGAGTTTGATACGATTAAAGCGGGATGTCATCGATTATTACCAAATGCATTCCGCACGGCTGGAGCACCTGAATCAAATGGAATGCGTCGAGGCAATGGATCAGCTTAAACAGGCCGGCAAAATCCGATATTGGGGATTATCGCTTAACACCTTCGATCCGGAGCCGGAAGCAGCATGGCTGATGGACCGCAGGTTGGGTGAAGGCTTTCAACTGGTCCTGAATCTCCTGAATGGAAATTCTATTCCCCTGATGCGAAGAGCTGGCAAACTGGGTTATGGTATCATCGCGCGCATGCCCCTGCAATTTGGTTTGCTCAGCGGAAAAATGACCGCTGACCGAACCTTCGATCGCGATGATCACCGCCACAAGCGGCTGGACAGCGAATTACAGAAAGAAGTATTGGATTACCTGGATAATCATATCTGGCTATTGTGTGACAAGTACGAATGCAGTCCGCTGCAACTGGCTCTTTCCTACATCACCTCATTCCCCGAAGTGAGCACGGTAATTCCGGGAATGCGCACACCCGCTCAGGTAGCCGGGAATACAATGCCGCTCATTACGCTTGCATCTGCTGACCGGGATTACCTGGAGCAACTTTTTCACTCGGCACCGGGACAGGCCATCTGGCACGAATTAATCCGTCGGGGTTGATGGACCGGCATCACTGCATGGACTGCAGCCGGTCCGTGACATTCATCTGGGCCCGTGCCGTATGGTAAGGACTTTTCCAGATGTGAGCCTTATGCTGTGTTTGATTTTCGGGACTTTTGTCCAATCCGTAATTGTACCATCCTCCGTGTCGGTGATCGATCAGGTATTGGTCAATGTATTGCCATTGTTGTTTAAACAACTGCAAATATAGATGGGGATCACCTGGATATTCCTGAGCAAATATCAGCAGCGTATTCAGTGTTTCAGCCTGTGCCCACCAGTTTTTAGTATCCTTGACGATGGTTAGCGGGCCAGGGACCATTTCATAATAACCGGCGTCATACAGACCTCCGTTCTTCATATCAAAGCCATGGTCCAATGCATGGTCTGCCATCTTTTTCGTAACAATTTCCGTGCGCGAAGAGATCCCATGGCTCAGGGTTTCTTCCGCCTCACGCAACAGATAAGCCGTCTCAATATCGTGGCCAAACGAAACTTCATCCAGATAATAATGAGCCTGTCTTACGGCCAATGCGGAGTCACGGTAGCTTAGAGGTGTCCAGTCCTGACCGCAAAACAAGGTCAGGTAACCTTTATCCCCGGTAAGTGTATCGCGAACAATAACGATCATCTCCTGCAATCGTTTCCCAAGCAACGGGTCCGGCCAGACCTGATATAATTCTGTGAATGCTTCCAGTAAATGGATACTGCTGTTCTGGTCTTTGGGTGGAGTACCTGCAAAACCATCCGTCATGGGCATGCCTTCCCGGTTTAAAAACTGAAAGTACCCTCCGTACACCGGATCATGGCTGTGTGCTTCCAACCACAAAAAGCACCTTTGTGCCAATTCCAGTGCCTGGCTGTCCCGGCTGATGGCAAAATATGCAGACAACCCATAAATGCCGAATGCATTTCCGTAAGCCTGTTTCTGGTAATCCCCGGGTTGATCCAGAGGAATCGGATCTCCTTCACGCGTAACCAGATTGAAAAATCCGCCATATACCGAATCCCACATCTTTAATTTCAGAAAATCAAACCCATCCCGCGCAATGTCGCGGTACCGGATCTGGGCAGGATATCTGGCAAAAGCTTTGGATGAGGTCCATACTTGTCGTGCCTGGCTCACGATCATTTTATTCTGTGGACCGTCAGGTTTCCATTCAGCGTCAAAATCACTCAAAAAACCACCATATAACGTATCCACGGTGCGAGGATACCAGGCGCCAAGGATCTCTTTTTCCAGGACATCGCTGATGTGCTGTCGCAGGGAGTCCAATCCTTCTGTTTCCGGTACTTCTCCTGGGGAAGGATGACAGCTCATGGTCATCCACAGGCTTATACAGGCGATATATGGTCCCAGCCGGCTCATACTACAATATAACAACTTGTCGCTGAACTATGTACTGGCCTATTCATCAATCATTCCGCATTCCCGATTCCGGATGATCTTCATCCTCCGGAGACGATAATCTCAGAAATAAGTTGGAAAGGAGTCACAAAACCTGGAATATTGCCGTTGAATTAGCAAGCACAAGTTTTGCCTGAAAATTTTAAACACACACCATGAATCGTTTTCCCTGGTACATCGCACTGATATTTGGAATTTTGCTCCTGTCCCATTGTAAAAAAGATAATGCCCGTCCTGAAATTCCACAGGAAACCATTGACGGGTTAACGTTAAAGCTTGTTGCCAGTGATAACAGTGATTCAACCCTTTTATCCTTTTCCGACCCTGATGGTGACGGTGGTATGGATCCGGTGATCACCGGTGGCTCCATTAAGGTAAGTACCGTCTATATCGGTATTGTAAGTTTTTTTAATGGCACCACGGATGTGACCGAATCGATCCGCGAGACGGCAGAAGACCATCAGATCTTCTTTTCAGCATCTTCTCAATTGGGGCTGATCTTTACCTACGAAGATCAGGATGGTGATGGCAGGCCGGTCGGAATTCTATCCTCCTGGACCTCGTATTCCAAAGGTTCCGGATTACTGAGGGTATCCCTGATCCATCAGCCGGATAAGGCCGCTCAGGGAGTCGCTCAGGGAAACCTGAACACTGCAGGAGGTAAAACCGATATAGAGGTCGATTTCCCCATCACGATTAAATAGCGTGATTTCAAGTCAATGGATATGGAAGCTCTGGTGAGAACCAGGGTCTAGTCAATTATTCATTCCACCGTTTATTGAGCAATTGAACCGGGATGTAGAACATTTCGACATGTACTGCTTTTTCGGATAGACGACCCAAACAAGTGGCACAAACCCAGGAGTTGTTCATTGGTCACACATGAATTATATTCGCCTTAAATAGTCCGGCAAACTCCAAAGATTTGAAATTCATGAAGTTAACGATTCTGTCCCTTGCCTTTTATTGGATAATGACGCCCATCCTGCATGCGGATGATGGCTACCGGTTGTGGCTAAAATACGATAAGATCAACAATGAATCCCTGGTGGCAGCGTACCGGCAGCAAATCCAGTCCATATGGATTGTTGGAGGATCCCCAACCGGACAGGTGATCCGGGAAGAACTGGAAATGGCGCTAAAAGGGCTATTGGATCAGCCGGTAACCTGGCGCAATGAAATTGCAAACAATCAGCTTATCATCGCCACCAAAAACAATGCATCCTGGCCGGATAACCATGGCCTGCAGTCAGCGATCGAAGGTTTATCCGAACAGGGGTTTCTGATACGCCGGGAGACACTGGATGGAAAATCCGTCACCCTCATTATGGGCAATGATCCTGCCGGCACCTTGTATGGAGTCTTCCATTTTCTGCGATTGATGCAAATGCAGCAGTCCATCCGGGAACTTGACATCAGAGACCATCCCCGCCTGAACATCCGTATGCTTGATCACTGGGACAACCTGGACCGGTCCGTAGAACGCGGCTACGCAGGATTCTCCATTTGGGACTGGCACCGGTTACCCGATTACATCGACCCACGGTACCGGGATTATGCACGAGCCAATGCCTCCATTGGAATAAATGCTGTCGCACTAACCAATGTGAATGCCAATCATCTGATCCTCAGACCTGATTACCTGGACAAGGTGAAAGCCCTGGCAACTATTTTCAGGCCATACGGTATCAAAGTCTATCTGACAGCCCGGTTTAGCGCACCCGTAGAATTGGGTATGCTGGAGACGGCGGATCCGCTGGACCCTCAGGTCCGGCAGTGGTGGAAAGATAAAGTGGCTGAGATCTATGCCAGGATCCCGGACTTTGGCGGTTTCCTTGTCAAAGCCAATTCGGAAGGACAGCCAGGGCCCCAGAATTACCATCGCAACCATGCTGAAGGGGCCAATGTATTGGCAGATGCATTGGCTCCTCACGGAGGCATTGTTCTCTGGCGGGCCTTCGTCTACAGTGATGAGACACCGGAGGACCGGGCAAAGCAGGCGTATCAGGAATTTGTTCCGCTGGATGGATCCTTCCGTCCCAATGTAATGATCCAGGTCAAAAATGGCCCGATTGATTTTCAACCCCGTGAACCATTCCATCCATTGTTCGGCGCCATGGCTCATACACCCCTGATGATGGAATTTCAGATCACACAGGAATACCTGGGCCAGGGCACCCACCTGGTCTACCTGGGTCCGATGTGGCAAGAGGTATTACTGGCCGATACCTATACTAAAGGTCCCGGTACACCCGTCTTTCAAACCCTTATGGACAGCTCTGACCCCAGGCTAACAGGTATGGCTGGTGTGGCTAATATCGGTACGGACCGGAACTGGACCGGACACCTGTTCGGGCAGGCTAACTGGTATGCATTTGGCCGGTTGTGCTGGAATCCTCAACGGTCTTCCGGCGACATTGCCGAGGAGTGGATCCGCCAGACATTCTCTAATCAGCCCCGGGTGGTCACCACCATCCATGATATCATGATGGCATCGAGGGAGTACTGCGTGGACTACATGACACCCCTGGGACTGGCCCACCTGATGGCTACCGGGCACCATTACGGACCAGGGCCCTGGATTAACGATCTGTCACGGGCGGACTGGAATCCCACGTACTATCACCGCGCGGACTCAGCCGGAGTGGGATTTGACCGGACACCTGCCGGAAGCAATGCGCTCGAGCAATATGCCGAACCCATTCAACAGTGGTATGGATCACGGGAATCCTGTCCGGACAGCTTCCTGTTATGGTTTCATCATGTGGGCTGGCAGGACCACGTGCATTCAGGTCAGACCGTATGGGAAGCCTTGTGCGCTAAATACGATGCCGGAGTGGCGGGTGTCAAATCCATGACCGAAAAATGGATGGGTTTACATGATGCCATCGATGAAGAGACTTTTGAGCAGGTACGTATGATGCTTACCATCCAACGCAAGGAATCCGTATGGTGGCGGGATGCTTCGCTCAGTTACTGGCAATCGGTGAATGGCCTTGAATTGCCGGCCGGAATAGCACCACCTGAACATGACCTGAATTATTACAAATCGTTGTCATTCCCATATGCGCCGGGTATCAAGCCGCGGTGGTAAAGCATGCATCGAAAGACAGGAATATAAAAGCGAATCCTAAATCTCTCCGCTCTGCGTTGGCTTCACTTGCCTTAGCCAATAATTAGCCAGGATAATGCCAATACCGAGCGGCAATAATCCACTGGACACAAATAGCCATTCGTAAAAATGAGGCATGAATCCCCAGGCCGCCCACTGCATGATCCCCTGGCCAAACAACAGCAGCTCGGTGGACAGGATGCCTCCGATAAAAATTCCCAGGCCCCACCGCAGACTCCAGTGTCCGCTGTCCAACCATTCACGCTGCGTAGCATATGCCAACAAAAAAAGGGACATAAAGGCCAGAAAGATCAAATGGAGAAATCCGATCACAAAATTCCGTATGGTATAGGCCACCTTGGCAATGACCGGCACGATGACGGCTGTTTGAATTACGATCTTTAGAAACAGGGCCAGAAAGATCAGGATCAAAAGCAGATAAGTGACCTTGCTGAGCTGCTGTTTCCATGCAGGCATTCCGCGCCGGAACCATCGTACTAAAAAATACAGGGCTACCAATTGTAATAACACCCCCAGACTGTTGATCCAGAATATCCAGGGCTTGGGACTAGCCCATGTAATGGCCAGGGCAAAAGTGAGCAAGCAGGACAAAACCAACCAGATCCAGGCTTTTCCCAGTAGTTCTGGGATGGAATACGGTAACCAGCGGACAACGATGGCCAGTACCGCAAAAGTGAACCAGCCATTGATCATATAATGCAGGTAAAACTGGACACTTTCATAATAAAGTGCCGACTTACCCCCGCCAAACACCATGATACAGGCCACCATCCAAATACCTAACAAAGCAATGAACTGGAATATCAGCGCGCCATAAGCCCATACAAGTTCCTTAGGTCTGAATTTTGTCCGGATATCACGGTAAAACCGGTAGATAAACGCATACGAAAGCAGGCCCTGCAGGGTCGTTCCTGCAATCGATACCGGCCCGTACCCCTGCATCAGAAATCCAGTCAGCATGATTACAATGGAGGATTGATGCAAGGCTATCAGGGTCAGATAAAATCGTCTGGATAATGCCTCCTCTCCAAGATAAACCAGCACCAAAAGAACGAGGATCGTCTGACTTACCCATCCAAGCATCACCACATGGGAATGCGCAAGTAAAACCTGACGGTAGGGAGGCATCCAGGTGAGTTCTCCTACAAAAGCGTACCGCATGAGCAACCCCAGGAGGGCAGCCATGAAAAAATTTATAAGGGCGAATCCAAACCAGGTTCTTGCCTTCATGTGAAGCATTTCAGATTGGTCGATAACGCGGGGATTAATTCCCCACCGTCTGACCATCGTTGGAATAGAAAAACTCCAGCACGCTCCGGGCATCGTCCTTACTCAGGTTTTGGTTGGGCATGCGTACCAGGCATTCCTTCAGCAATTCCCGCGCGGTAGGATCTTTTTCCAACATCACATCCGCATTCATGGCCATGTTCATAATCCATTCCGGTGTGCGGCGTTCGGTAACCCCCTTAAATCCGGGACCTACCACCCGCTGATCGGTGAGCTTGTGGCAAGCCGAACATTTCAGGTCGTAAATGGCCTGTCCATTGGCAACCATCGATTTGTCCAGGGGATTGTTAAGGTCTACATGGGTGATTTCACCTATTCCTTTATTGTCATCCGATGGTTGTTCGGGAGTGGAAGCTGCCGTCGACTGATGCGGTGTCGTATTTTCCGGCTCTGATCCTGAGGAGCAACGGATGAATGCAAGTGCCAGGATCAACAGGATGACTGTGTTCTTCATGTTACGAGGATTTTGATCGTTAAATTTTTATTTCTTCATTTTCAAGTTGTTCCGATATTTTACCAATCGTCTGATTCCGTAAATGGAAATGAATTCCTTCCCTGAAGGTGAACGACTGGAAATGCAGCGGGCAGGGATGCTCGGAGGAACATTGAGGCAGCCCCAGGATGCACGCCTTGAACACATCCGGTCCATCGATGCACTCAACTATTTGTGCCAGGTTGCCGGCTTTATTGGCATCGGTCAGGTAAAAACCACCGTTGGGCCCCTTTATCGATGAGATCAGCTGACTGCGTACCAGCTGCTGCAGGATTTTAGTCAGGAAATGCTGTGGCACATTTAACAGGTGAGCCAGGTCCTCTACACGCATTTTTTCATTTGCGGAAGTGTGTGCCGCCAGATAAAGCACGGCACGGATTGCATATTGACAAGTTTTCGAAAACATGATTTATTTTTTCACTAAAATAAGATGATATCATCTTTTAATTAGTCTGGGCACGAAAATATAACATAAGAAACATCACCCATTAAATAAACATCACTGCTATAAATGATGTACATCATGAAATTCGCTTGTAGAGACTTTAATCTTTGTTTTAAAGATAATAAGGTCTTTTTATACTTTAAATACTTGATCTATGAACCGATTAACCTTGTATTCCTTCCCCTTCTTACTCACTGTTGCCCTATTGCTGGTATCCAATGGCTGCAATACCACCGGGGGACCCGGCTCAGGTGGTCTGGTGACCAATGCCGGTGCTGCCGAAGAGGTTTATGTTGCTCCCGGGCAATACGACGAGTTCTATGCTTTTCTCTCCGGTGGCTTTTCCGGACAGATCGGTGTGTACGGTTTGCCTTCCGGACGCCTGCTTAAAGTCATACCGGTATTTTCAGTTGATGCGGAAAAAGCCTATGGATTCAATGAAGAAACGAAACCCATGTTGAATACCTCCTTTGGCTTCATACCCTGGGATGATGCACACCACCCGGAATTGTCCCAGACCAAGGGTCAAACAGATGGCCGCTGGATATTTATCAATGGGAACAACACTCCCAGGATAGCACGGGTAGACCTCTCGACCTTTGAAACAGCCGAAATCATAGAAATTCCCAATAGCGGAGGTAATCACAGCTCTCCATTCACTACCGAAAATACCGAGTATGTAGTGGCAGGCACACGGTTTGGTGTGCCTTACCCGCAAAACGACGTGGCAATTTCCAGTTATGCCGAGAACTTTAAAGGCATGCTTACTTTCATCAAAGTCAATCCCGAAAGTGGTGAGATGGAAATCGCCTTTCAGGTACTGCTTCCTGCCTTCGATTACGACCTGGCCCATTCAGGCAAGGGCAAATCACATGGATGGACATTTTTCACCTCATACAACACCGAGTTGAAAAATACCCTGCTTGAAGTCAATGCATCGCAAAATGATAAAGACTTTATTGCCGCAATCAACTGGAAGAAAGCCGAGGAGTATCTGGCCCAGGGCAAATTCAAAGAAATACCTGCCCGTTATGCACACAACATGTACTCCGACGAAACGCACCAGGCAACGTCGACTATGCAAGAAAAAGTAAAAGTCCTGCTTCCGGAAGAATGTCCGGGGCTGGTGTATTTTTTACCTACTCCGAAATCACCACACGGTGTGGACGTAGATCCAACCGGTGAATACATCGTAGGAAATGGTAAACTTTCCGCTGACCTTACCGTGCACTCCTTCTCCAAGATGCTGGCTGCCATAGAAAACCAGTCTTTTGAGACCACCATTGCCGGCATCCCGGTATTGAAATACGAAGAGGTCGTAGGTGGTGTGGTCAAAGAACCGGGGCTGGGCCCGTTACACACCGAATTCGACGGTAACGGAAATGCGTATACCACCTTCTTCATCTCATCCGAGATCGTCAAATGGAAAGTCGGGACCTGGGAAGTGCTCGACCGTGTGCCCTGTTACTATTCCGTAGGCCACCTGATGATCCCGGGAGGAGACTCCCAGCATCCTCAGGGGAAATACATGTTGGCCATGAACAAGATCACCAAGGATCGCTACCTGCCTACGGGGCCAGAGCTGAATCAGTCCGCCCAGCTGTATGACATTTCCGGAGATAAGATGCGATTACTGCTCGACTTCCCGACTGTCGGCGAACCTCATTACGCTCAGGGTATCTCTGCAGACCGCGTGGTGCCCCGGGTTCTGAAGTTCTACCCCATTGAGGAAAACAAGCACCCGTATGCCGCTCTGGGAGAAAAGCAGGCCAAAGTAGTACGCCAGGGCAATGAAGTACATGTCTATATGACGACCATCCGTTCCCACTTTGCACCGGATAACATCGAGGGCATCAAAGTAGGGGACAAGGTATTCTTCCATGTAACCAACCTCGAACAGGACTGGGATGTACCGCACGGATTTGCCGTCATGGGTAATGACAATTCAGAAATACTGATCATGCCCGGACAAACGGAAACTTCGGTTTGGGAACCCAAACGACCAGGGGTTTATCCTTTCTACTGTACAGACTTCTGCTCCGCATTACACCAGGAAATGCAAGGCTATATACGCATCAGCCCTGCGAACAGCACCCTGCCACTTAAATGGAGCCTTGGAGAGGACATCGTTCAATAATACTTCTTTTGGGAGGGACAGGTAATTCCCTTCCCTCCCAATTCTTATCGTACAATTTTGACTTATGAAACGCTTACCGCAATTGCTGATGGCACTCAGCATTTTAGCCCTGCTAAGCTTGTACAAACTGCCATTATGGCGCATCACCCTCGTTGCTCCCCAATATCCTACAGGAGTCAATATGGACATCTGGATCAATAAAATAGGAGGTGATAACCCGGGCACCTTGCAAAACATCAACATCCTCAATCATTATGTTGGCATGAAAATGATTGAGCCCGACTCCATTCCGGAGCTCCGCTATTTTCCCTATGTCATCCTGGCTCTGGCCGGCCTGGGCCTCCTCGCATTGGTCATCAACAAACCGTGGGCCTATCTATCCTGGGCTGTACTGGTCATTCTATTAGCGACCATCGGAATCTATGATTTCTACCTCTGGGAATACGAATATGGCCATAATCTGAGTCCGACCGCCCCCATTAAAGTTCCGGGGGCAACTTATCAGCCACCCCTGTTTGGCAAGAAGACCATTCTGAACTTTACCGCCTATTCGTATCCTCACAGTGGAGGACTATTGGCCGGGATCTCTATCATTCTGGCTCTGGCAGCCTATTGGTTTAAAAGGAAAAGACATGAAATACGCAACTAACCTCATTTTGCTCGCTCTGACCTTTATGATGCTGGGAGGCTGCAAGGTTGAACCCCAGGCCATCCCCTATGGAGAGGTAGGGTGTGCCTATTGTCAAATGACAGTTATTAAACCTCAATTTGCCACCGAGCTAGTGACCTCTACCGGAAAGACGTATTATTTCGATGCCATCGAATGCATGGTCCACTACATCGCAGCGAATCCCCGGACAAAATGGAGTTACCAACTGGTCAACGATTATTTCAATCCCAATCACCTGATCGAGGCAGCGCACGCTTCCTACCTCATTTCCGAAGCCATTCCCAGCCCCATGGGAGCCAATCTCTCGGCAACATCCGATCCGGAATCCTGGGATTCCATCATCCACGATCAGGCTGGCAACCTGTATACCTGGGAAGAGCTAAACCGTGAATTGACCCGATGAAAACAGCGTTGATTGTCATTACATTGGTCCTGGGTTATTTGCCTGTCCGTACTCAGCCGATCCTGGTCGGACCGGATCAGGAAATAAAAACCATCCAGGCCGGCATCGATCTGGCCCTCCCTGGTGACACCTTATGGATCATGCCCGGGACTTACCGGGAAGGCAATATCAACATTCATAAACGGATCACCCTGTCCGGCTCCGGGTGGCCGGTGGTTGATGGGGAAAACAAAACGGAAATCCTGACCATAACCTCCGATTCGGTTACGGTCGAAGGACTGCTGGTTCAAAATGTTGGTGTCAACTACCTGAAAGACCAGGCAGGGATCCGTTGTGAACGCGTCAACCACATCTTGCTGCGCAACAACCGGCTCAAGAACACTTTTTTTGGCATCTACCTTGAGCATTGCAAGGATGTGATCGTGACCGGCAATGTGATCGAAGGCGCCGCAATCGAGGAGGTATCTTCCGGGAATGCCATTCATGCCTGGTATTGCAAGGATATCCAGATCGACCAAAATCAGGTTTCCGGTCATCGCGATGGCATTTACTTTGAATTTGTGGACAGCAGCCAGATCTGCGGAAATGAAAGCAGGCGGAACCTCCGCTACGGTCTTCATTTCATGTTTTCCAATGACGACGACTACATGGTAAATACCTTCGGATCCAACGGGGCAGGTGTAGCTGTGATGTTCTCCCGTCGCATAACCATGCGTGAAAATAATTTTGTGCATAACTGGGGCACGGCGGCATATGGTTTACTACTCAAAGAGATTTACGACGGATGGATTTACCGAAATGATTTTTACCACAACACGATCGGCATCTTTTCCGAAGGATCCAATCGTATTTTGTTTGACGAAAATCAATTCCGGCGAAATGGCTGGGCCGTGAAGATAGCCGGCGGTTGTGAAGACAACAGCTACTGGCACAATAAATTTGAACTCAACACCTTTGATGTGACGATTCCCCAAAATCAAAGCAGTATTGCGTTTACTTTCAACTACTGGGACGACTACGAAGGCTATGATATAAACCACGATGGCATAGGGGATATTCCTTTCCGTCCGGTGAAGTTATATGGATATGTGGTCAGCCGCACTCCGGAAGCCATTGTACTTCTCCGCAGTTTTCTGGTTGACCTGCTGAACTACGCTGAAAAGGTAAGTCCTGTCGCAACACCTATCCAGATCCAGGATCCCTCGCCCGTCATGCGCTTTGAACTACAAAACCTCGCACCATGATTCAATTGCATCATCTGTTTAAGACGTACGGAAAACTGGAAGTACTCCGCGATATTGATCTGGAGTTGACCAATCCGGGTGTAACGGCTATTCTGGGGCCCAATGGAAGTGGCAAATCCACCATGATCAAACTGATCCTTGGATTGGTGATCCCGAGCCAGGGGGAAATAATCGTTCGTGGTCAAAAGATTCACAGGTCATATACCTATCGCAACGACATCAGTTACTTACCTCAGATTGCCCGGTTTCCGGAAAACCTCAAAGTGAAAGAGCTGCTGAAAGTCATCGAAGAGATCCGGGGACCGTCCATCCTAAAAGATCAATTTATCCAATATTTCTCCATTGAATCCTACCTGGACAAAAAGCTGGGTCATTTATCCGGGGGCACCAGGCAAAAGATCAATCTGGTGCTGACCTTTATGTACGATACTCCTATACGCATCCTGGATGAGCCAACGGCTGGCCTGGATCCAATCGCCATGGTGGCGCTGCGCAATCTAATCGAAGAAGAACGAAAGGCCGGAAAGATGATCCTGCTTACGACCCACATCATCCCGATGGTCGATGCGATGGCAGACGATCTTATCTTTCTGCTCGATGGTACCATCCATTTTCATGGCGCACCTGCTGAACTGAAACAAAAGACGAATCACAATGACCTGGAGGATGCCATTGCCGGGATGATGCTCAAAGCAAAGCAGCTGCATCACCGTACCGGATTAATATCCCTAAGCCCGGTTCTAAACACATAATGCACTGATTATGCGGAAGATAATCATCTATAGCCTGAAAGATTTGTTACGAAGCAACTGGATCTATTTCTATTCAGTCTTCTTTTTGATTGTCACCTCGGCATTGGCCTGGATGAGCCAGGATCCGTTGAAGGTCGTGGTGTCATTACTGAATATCATTCTGATCCTGGTACCGCTCGTATCGCTATTATTTGGCCTGGTCTACATCTATAATATGCGCGAATTCACCGAACTCTTATTGGCGCAACCCCTGCCACGAATGCAGGTTTTCGGTGGTCAATTTGCAGGTCTGGTGATTGCACTGGCACTTTCCTGCCTTTCGGGTATCACCATTCCGTTCCTTTTATTGCGGTTACAGCATCCGGTGGCGTGGAGTCAGGTGGCTTTGCTGAACGGGGTCGGTATTCTCCTGACCCTGATCTTCTCCGCCATGGCATTTTTCCTTGGATTGCGATTTGAAAACCGCATCAAGGGTTTTGCTGCCGGCTTTATGATCTGGCTTTTCTTTGCCGTGATCTATGATGGAATATTCCTGTGGTTGCTGGCCATTTTCCAGGATTATCCCCTGGAGCGTTTTACGCTTGCGATGTGCTGGATGAATCCCATCGACCTGGGTAGGACCTTGTTGTTGCTGCAATTGGACATATCCAGTTTGCTGGGCTACACCGGAGCGGTATTCCAGCACTTTCTGGGTCAATTCTGGGGATGGGTGATGTCAGCCATGATCCTGATGCTTTGGGTCATCCTGCCCTGGTGGGGTGTGCGCCGGGTAGCTAAACGCAAAGATTTCTAGGTGCAGTCGACGTTCATATTCCGATGGGCTCACCGTGATCAAGCTGCATCCAACGACCGATTGCCGGCAAAACCCACCGGGAAGCAATGGGCATGTCTTCATTCCGGCCAGCATCATTTTGAGTAATTGGAATTGACCCGTTATTTAAGATGACATCCCTCTTCCGCAATAATTCCAACGGCTGGCTGATGGGCTCATCTGCGAGGTCAAAAGTGCCAAAATGCATCGGAATCCACCATCTGGCCCCTAAGTCATCGGCAGCCTGGGCAGCTTCTTCAGGAGCCGTATGGCTATCCTTCATAAACCAGCGAGGCTCATAAGCTCCAACCCCCAGCAAAGCCAGGTCGATTGAGGGGAACATAGATCCGATCTCTTTAAAATGCTGATCGTATCCGCTATCACCGCCAAAATAGATGGTCAACTGCGGCGTCTGAATAATGAAACTGCCCCAGAGCATGGTATTGGTATCCCTTAAGTAGCGGCGCGTCCAATGCTTCGAGGGCAGATAATGAATCCGGACATCTCCTATGGCCGGGTACGACTGATACCATCCTGCGGTGGTGATCGCATTGGTCTTTAATCCTCCTGACCGGAGCAAGGAAGTCATTTCCAATCCCGTATAACTCACCAGGTCCGGATTCTGGCTGGCAAGACGCCGGAGGCTGGGCAGGTCACAGTGGTCCCGGTGATTGTGGGACATCAGCAAAACGTCGATGTCCTGCAAATCCTGTATCCTGACCGGTAGTGGGGTCATCCTTTTCATCAGGGAGACATTCCCTAGTACCGGATCGGTGATCAGCGTCAAACCATCGAGGCGGATCAGAAAGGTGGCATGTCCTAACCAGGCGATCCCATTTTCCGGCCAGGAAGTGCTGTCGTGCATCTGCACCTGCTCAGGCCGCCATTTATCGGCCTTTTTCTGTGCTTTAAAAGGCTTTGGACCGGTTTGCCATCTCCAGACCGCATCCCAACCCCATTCTTTGAAGGATCCTGAATTCCGATAGCGTCCCTTCTCATCCAGAGCATTTCCCTGCCACCCCTCTCTGATAAAAGGTAATTGGTCGTTGTACGTTGGTCTTGCCGTCATCTGTTTAACTGTATTTAATCCGGTGAACGGATTTGTTTTTACCTTCTCTAAGGTGTTGACGAATAAACCGGGAAATTACTTTATTCAAGCCTCCGGACTCATGCCATGTGGCTATTGGGAGTTATACCTTTGTTACCTCTGGAACCCCTGATACCTCTTTTACCTTTTTTACTTCTTTTACCTTTTCCCTCCATGCTCCATGCACTATGCTAGGTTCCCCAGGCTGAAGCCATGGGGTTATTGGGAATTATACCTTTGTTACTTCTGCTACCTCTGATACCTCTTTTACCTTTTTTACTTCTTTTACCTTTTCCCTCCATGCTCCATGCTCCATGCTCTATGCTAGGTTCCCCAGGCTGAAGCCGTGGGGTTATAGGGAGTTTTGCCTTTGGTATCTCGGGAACCCCTGATACTTCTTTTACCTTTTCCCTCCAATTAAAAAGCCGGTATCGGGGGGAGATACCGGCTGCTTTCCTATCATGAAAAATTGATCGAATCACAACTGTTTACGCAATCGTGCCACGGGAATATTTAATTGTTCCCGGTACTTGGCTACGGTTCTGCGCGCGATGTTATAGCCCTTCTTTTCCAGCAAGTCACGCAATTTTTCATCGGAATGCGGTTTGCGTTTATTTTCGGCGGTAATGATTTCGGATAAAATATTTTTTACTTCCAGGGTGGAGACTTCATCGCCGTCCTGGGTGGTCATGGATTCGGAAAAGAAATCCTTGAGCCGTTTGGTACCGAATTCGGTCTGAACAAATTTGCTGTTTGCCACGCGGGAAACGGTCGAAATATCCAGGCCGGTGATATCGGCGATATCCTTGAGGATCATTGGCTTCAGCTTACTCTCATCTCCGGACAGGAAATAATCATACTGGTATTGCATGATGGTGTACATCGTCTGGTACATGGTATGCTGACGCTGTTTGATGGCATCGATAAACCATTTGGCCGAGTCGATCTTTTGCTTGATAAATTGGATAGCCTCCTTATCCTTATGGGAGATCCGTTTCTTACCGGTCCGTTCCTTATAGCCATGGAGGATGTTTTTATACTGCTCATTGATGCGTAATTCCGGCGCATTTTTAGAGTTGAGCTGCAATTCCAGTTCGCCATCCCGGTTGAAGATGATAAAATCAGGGATGATGTAGTTCCCTCCGGAAGAAGAACCGTGCTGGGGAACATAACCACTGGCTGGCTTCGGGTTGAGCTTCAGGATAAAGTCCATGGTTTCCTTGAGCTCCGGTTCGGTGAGATTGACGTATTTCTTGAGTTTATCGAAGTGTTTCTTGGAGAATTCGTTGAAATACTTGGTTACGATACAGCGGGCACGGTCAATGGTTTCGGTGCTTAATCGGCTGTCCGGGTTCTTTTTCTTGTAGGTATTGATCTGAATAAGCAGGCATTCCTGCAGGTCCCGGGCACCAACTCCCGGTGGATCAAAAAGCTGAATTTTTGCGAGCAGGCTGTCAACCTCTTCTTCAGAGGTGTCGATGTTCTCGGAAAACAACAGGTCATCGATGATCGCGAGCGGTTCCCTGCGCAGGTATCCATCGTCATCAATGCTGCCGATGATTTGTTTGGCGATACGGATCTTACGGCTATCCTGCAGGTTCAGCATGCCCAGCTGGGTATCCAGGAAGTCGTGGAATGAGTTCTCGAAGGCGATGGGCAGGGTGCGTTCTTCTTCACCGTCATTATAACGGCTTTGATAGCTG
This sequence comes from Lewinellaceae bacterium, assembly GCA_020636135.1. Taxonomy (NCBI): domain Bacteria; kingdom Pseudomonadati; phylum Bacteroidota; class Saprospiria; order Saprospirales; family Lewinellaceae; species Lewinellaceae bacterium. The sequence continues at coordinate 170,019 of JACJYK010000001.1, read as the reverse complement.
ATCGGGTCTTCGTCAATGTAATCGGAGATGTAGTCATCAAGTTCAAAGTCGGATGACGATTCAAAATCGGTATCCAACAGATCCGAGCTTTCACTCTCCTGCTCTCCGGATTCGTATTCTTCATTGTTGGATTCGCGGAGGGAGTCTTCGCTGATTTCATCATTAAGATCAAATAACTCATCCCGGTTTTCGCCTTCATCCAATGCCGGATTGGCTTCCAACTCTTCTTTGATCCGCTGTTCCAACGTAGCCGTGGGAATTTGCAATAGCTTCATCACCTGTATTTGCTGCGGTGACAGCTTTTGCAGCATCTTCTGACTTAGTTTTTGTTTAATCATGCTCATACGCCAATGGATGTTATAACCTCATTAAAAACTTATTGCACTTGCTTTGAGTTCGCCGCCGGCCAACTAATTGCGTCAAATATATGACAACAAACTTTAATATATTAGCAAAAAAGATGCCATGATCTGTTTACGGTTCCGGGAACCCGCCGCCCAAACCTTCCTTGAAATATTGACACCGCATATAATTTAACTAAAGCCAATCACTTATCCGTAAGGATCTTTTTAATACAAAAAATAAAAATGTGAGAAATAGTATGTAATCCGGTTCCATCTACCCTCCCGGAGTGAAAAAATAACCAGCAGGGAACGGCTGCTTAACACTCATTATACCCTGCTTATCCGTGAAGGCCGGATGTGACCAGCCAGCAAACCGGACCCGTGCGGAGAATCATGGAGTGGAATTGATCGCACGTATTTGGATTTACATATATTTGCCTTTTCTTTGCAACGGTTATTAACACTTTTAGCGTCACTCCATGGAACAGGGTAATACGAATTACGGCAAGAAAGGCGGATGTTTTCTACTCACCATAGTAGCAATATTGTTGTTCATCATCCTTCTGATCTGGGTTTATCGCATGAACGGCCACCTGACCTTCTAGCCGGTCCACAACAGGGAAGTGTTGCCTTCCTGCTCCGAAATATCATCTATTCCAAGACTCCGCGATATACGATTGTACGCGCTTAAGGATAACGCACCTGATTCAGGCAAAAGTATTTTGATGTGATATCCATGATATGGCCATCCGGACAACGGGAATTCTGATGATGACCTTAAAAAGACATCCTTGCAAATCCTGAGAATTATCGTTACTTTTGTGGCGTTAAAGGATTTGTGAGGGAACGCGAACCGTTCCCTCCTTTTTTTATAGTATATGATCGATCAGCACGTAGAAGAAATAGTGCGTCAGCTTTTCTCAACCGAAGAGCAATTTTCCGATTGTTTTCTGCTTGACGTCATCTGGAAGAAACCAAAAAAGATCCAGGTTTTTTTCGATGCGGATGGCGGGGTTGACTTTGACAAGTGCCAGAAATTAAGCCGCAGGATAGAGGCTGAGCTTGATGCTTCCGGCACAGCAGGTGAAGACTACACGCTAGAGGTTTCATCCGGTGGGGTGGACCGGCCGCTGCAGTTCTTGCGTCAGTATCCCAAACACATCGGCAGAAATCTTGCCATAACCACCGGAGAGGAACAACTCAACGGTGAACTGGTTGGTGTAGAGGAAGATGGAATTATCCTGGCCGTTAAAGAAAAGGACGCTGCTGATCCGAAAAAGAAAAAAACTATTATCAACCATCGAACAGTGCCTTTCGCTTCTATCCGAAAAGCATTGGTTCAAATAGCATTTAAATGATGTTGTCATGAAACTGGTAGAATCTTTTGCAGATTTTAAAGCGGGAAAAAACATTGACCGTCCTACGATGGTGCGGGTACTCGAAGATGTATTTCGTACCCTGATCAAGAAGAAATATGGTTCGGATGATAACTTCGACGTCATCGTCAACACCCAGAAAGGTGACCTTGAATTATGGCGTGTGCGGGAGATCGTACCGGACGGTGAAGTCACAGACGAGCGCACCCAGATCTCCGTTTCCGAAGCCAAATCCATTGATTCCGACTACGAAGTGGGTGATGAATGTTATGAGCAGCTGGAATTGGAGGATTTCGGCCGCAGAGCAGTTATGGCTGCCCGGCAAACCCTGATTTCACGCATCCAGGAACTGGAGAAAGACGAAGTGTACAAGCGCTACGTCGACCGTGTCGGTGATATCGTGATCGGAGAGGTTCATCAGATTCTGAAAAAAGAGATCCTGATCATCGATGATGCCACCAGCAACGAACTGGTATTGCCGAAGACAGAAATGATCAAAGGCGATTACTTCCGTAAAGGAGATATGGTGCGGGGTGTGATCAACCGTGTGGAGATGCGTAATAACAATCCCGCCATTATCATATCCCGGACCGACAACACTTTCCTGGAAAAACTGCTTGAACAGGAAGTTCCGGAAATCGAAGACGGTTTGATCACCGTCCGCCGTATCGTCCGTATTCCCGGTGAACGTGCCAAAGTAGCTGTCGAATCATACGACGACCGTATCGACCCGGTGGGCGCCTGTGTAGGTATGAAAGGATCCCGGATCCATGGCATTGTAAGGGAATTAAAGAACGAAAACATCGATATCGTCAACTTTACCACCAATGTGTCCCTCTTTATCCAGCGTGCACTCACGCCGGCCAAAGTCTCGAACATTGAGTTGGATACAGTTAAAGAGCGGGCTGCAGTATATCTGAAACCCGACCAGGTTTCCCTGGCCATCGGTAAAGGAGGTACCAACATCAAACTTGCAAGCCGCCTGACCGGGTTTGAAATTGATGTTTATCGTGAACAGGCTGAATATGAAATGGACGACGTCGATCTCGATGAATTCGCAGATGAAATCGAAGAGTGGATCATCGATGACCTGAAGCGGATCGGTTGTGATACCGCACGCAGCGTCCTCAGCCTGAGTAAAGAAGAATTATTACGCCGTACTGACCTCGAAGAGGAAACGGTAAGTGAAGTATTGCGCATCCTGGCCTCTGAGTTCGAGGACGAAGCGTAACCGGGGATGTGCTTTTTTTTGTCTAATTTTGCGCATTATTTGGAAGTTACAGCATGTCGAAAAGATTATTAGTTAAAGTAGCCAAGGAACTGAACGTTGGGACTTCTACCATCATCGAACACCTGCAAAATAATGGGTTCGAGGTGGAGAACAAGCCTACCGCAAACATCTCAGACGAGATGTATGATGAACTCATGAAGGAGTTCAAGTCTTCTGTGGTGATCAAAGAACAAGCGGAAAAGCTGGTGATTGGTCATCATACCCGTCCGGAGCAGCACGAAAAAGAGCCCGAGCGGACCAGCCATGCTATGCCTTCCATGAAAACAGCGGAACCGGCAGTACCGAAGACTCCGGGCATGAAGCCGCCGGTAGAACAACCTGTTGTCGAAAAGGCTAAAGTGGACGACAACATGATCCCCAAGCTTAAAGTCCTGGGCAAAATCGACCTGGATAAACCCAAGCCAAAAGCCAAGGAGGTCGAAAAACAAGAACCACAGGAAGAACCTGTTCAGGAACCTCAGGCTACCGTGGAGGAACCACCTGCTCCGGTAAAGGCACCTGAACCCGAACCCGAAGCCACCGACGATATCATTCGTCACGAGGCTCCTCAACTCAAGGGTCTGAAGATTTTGGGTAAAATTGATACCAATAAGTTCAATAAACCCAAGAAGAAAAAAGAAAAAGAAAAAGAAAAACCGAAAGCCAAGGAGGAAACTCCTGCCAGGAAAAGCCCCGACGCCGTTCCTGGTCCCGCACCGGTTGCCTCCTCCGATGATACCCGCAAGAAGCGGAAACGCAAGCGTAAGACGGTGTCTACCATGGAAGTAGAAGACGATTCACGTGGAGGAGCAAGAGGAGGAACAGGAGGAAAAGGCAAAAAAGAAGATTTCAAGAAAGCTTCCACCCGTGAAATCGACGATAAAGTCCGCTCGACCATGGCAAAAATGTCAGGCGGAGGAAAAAGCAAGCGTCAGAAGATCCGGCGGGAAAGCCGCGAACGTAAAGGCGAACGCCAGGAAATGATGGAAATGGAGGGCATCAGCGGCAAACTGCAGGTGACCGAGTTTATCTCCGTCTCCGAGCTGGCCAACATTATGAATGTGGCCGTCACCGACGTGATCATGACGTGTATGAACCTGGGTGTTATCGTATCCATCAACCAGCGCCTGGACGCCGAGCTCATTGAGCTTATCGCCGATGAGTTTGGCCATGAAGTGGAATTCATCAGCCTGGAAGAACAGGAGACAGAGGAGGAAGAAGAGCAGGATGCTCCGGAGGATCTGGAGCCACGCGCTCCGATCGTTACCGTCATGGGTCACGTAGACCACGGTAAGACGTCATTACTTGACTACATCCGGTCCGCTAACGTCGTTTCCGGCGAAGCAGGAGGGATCACCCAGCACATTGGTGCCTACGAGGTGGTGGTCAATGAAAAAAAGATCACCTTCCTGGATACACCTGGTCACGAAGCCTTTACCGCCATGCGTGCCAGGGGTGCCAAGGTGACAGACATTGCCGTCATCATTGTGGCTGCAGACGATAATGTGATGCCGCAGACCAAAGAAGCCATTTCCCACGCTCAGGCAGCCGGCGTACCCATCATCTTTGCAATCAACAAAATTGATAAACCGGGAGCCAACCCGGATAAGATCAAGCAGGAGCTGGCATCTATGAACCTGCTCATCGAAGAATGGGGCGGTAAATACCAGTCTCAGGACATTTCGGCCAAAACCGGTGAGAATATAGACCTGTTGCTGGAAAAGATATTGCTGGAAGCAGAACTGCAAGACTTGAAAGCGAATCCAAACCGGATGGCACTGGGTACCGTCCTGGAAGCTTCCCTCGACAAAGGCCGTGGTTATGTCACCAAATGCCTGGTACAGAACGGTTCCCTGCACATTGGCGATATCTTCCTTGCCGGAGAGTTCTCCGGTCGGGTCAAGGCGATGTTTAATGAACGCGGCAAACGGGTGAAAGATGCAGGACCATCCACGCCGGTTCTTGTCCTGGGTCTGAGTGGCGCTCCTCAGGCTGGTGAGAAGTTCAAAGTGATGGCTGAAGAGCAGGAAGCTCGCTCACTGGCCTCCAAACGCTCCCAAATCATCCGCGAACAAACGGAAAGAGCCAGCAAGCGGATCAGTCTTGATGAGATCGGTCGCCGCCTGGCACTCGGAACCTTCAAAGAGCTGAACCTGATCGTAAAAGGGGACGTGGATGGCTCGGTGGAAGCGCTTTCCGATTCGTTGATCAAACTTTCAATTGAGACCGTCCAGGTCAATGTCATCCATAAAGCCGTCGGTCAGATCATCGAATCCGACGTTCTCCTGGCTTCCGCTTCGGATGCCATCATCATCGGATTCCAGGTACGGCCTTCGCTTGGCGCTCGTAAGCTGGCTGAAAAAGAAGGGGTCCAAATCAAGACCTATTCCATCATTTACGAAGCCATCGAAGAGGTTAAACTTGCTATTGAAGGTTTGCTCGAGCCCACCGAAGAAGAAAAGATCCTCGGTCAGCTGGAAGTACGCGACATATTCAAGATCAGCAAGGTGGGTACCATCGCCGGATGTTTTGTTCAGGAAGGCAAAGTCAACCGGAACAATCATATCCGGATTATCCGCGACGGTATCGTCATCTATCCCACCCGTGAAAATGTGATGGGCGAAATCAGCTCGCTGAAACGGTTCAAGGAAGATGTCAAGGAAGTCAAATCCGGCATGGAGTGCGGTGTCACCGTCAAAAACTTCAACGACATCAAAGTGGGTGATATCATCGAGGTTTACGAAATCGAAAGAGTCAAGCAGACCTACGAATAATGATCCCCGGAAATGAGGAGGACTTAAGGGATTGGCTGGAAGAACAAACCCTTAAGTTCAACCGACCGGAATTCATTTGCACAGACCCTATTCAGATACCGCATACCTATACCCGAAAGCAAGATGTGGAAATCACCGGTTTCTGGACCGCTGTGTTGGCCTGGGGTCAACGTAAGACCATTATTCAAAAAGCCAACACGCTCTTTGCTCTGATGGGCGAATCTCCCTATGAGTTTATCGTTAATCATCAGGAACCCGAGCGTCAACGCTTTCTGGAATTCCGGCATCGCACCTTCCAGTCCCTCGATACCTTGTATTTTCTGAGTTTTCTTCAGCATCATTACCGGAATCATGATTCTCTGGAGGATGCTTTTCTTCAAGGCAATTCCATCGCGGAACGGTTAATCAACTTTCAGGAATATTTTTTTTCACTACCCTATGCACCCAGCAGGACCCGCAAACACATTCCCTCCCCTGCCCGTCAGAGCACCTGCAAGCGGCTGAATATGTTTCTACGCTGGATGGTACGCCGCGATGCCAGCGGTGTTGACTTCGGTCTTTGGAGTCGCATAAAGCCTTCCGAATTAAAAATCCCGCTGGATGTTCATGTTGACCGTGTAGCACGTAGCCTCCATCTGATCGACCGGAGGCAGACCGACTGGCGTACCGTGATTGAGCTTACAGACCGGCTTAGTCAGTTCGATCCCCATGACCCGGTCAAGTACGATTTTGCCTTGTTTGGCTCTGCCACGATGGTCCCTCAGGACAATCCTTAGCGCATGTAGCGCACTTTTAATTTCTAAAAAAGTTGCAAACAATTCCCCGTTTAAACGCTTAGGTTTCTGGGCCTAACGGTTCTATCCAATTCTTAAACACAAAATTTATTCATTTTGAGATCATTACGCATAGCCATTATTAACATTCATGGGTTGATCAAATCCAGCGGCCTGGAAATCGGCCGGGATGCAGATAATGGCGGGCAGACCCGCTATGTTTATGAATTTGCTGAATATCTTTCCCGTCATCCACAGGTAAAGCAGGTACACCTCATCACCCGGCTCATCGATGACCCCGCGCTGGATGACGCCTACGCGTTGCCGGTAGAGATCATCAATGACAAACTGGACATCCGCCGGATTCCCTTTGCCGGCAAGCGCTACCGGATGAAGGAAGAACTGTGGCCTTTCCTGGATGAGTTTGTCACCAACACCATGCAATACCTTAAAACCTATAACATCATACCGGATTGGATTCATAGCCATTACGGTGATGCAGGTTATGCAGCAGTCGAGCTTTCCAAGTTACTTAAAGTACCCTTTGTTCATACGGCACATTCGCTGGGGATTGCTAAAAAAGAGAAACTGAAAGCCATGGGTATGACAGAAGAAGAAGGGGAAAGGAAATTCCGTTTTGCCACACGGATAGCTGCTGAAAACGCAACCCTTTCCCATGCCAATTTTATCGTCACTTCCACTAACCAGGAGCAGGAAACCTATGAGAAATATCCCGCTCATTCCAAAGCGGTCTTTCACACGATACCTCCGGGAGTAGACACCGAAAAGTTTACTCCTTATTATCAGTTGCAGCCGGGTGTCGATCAGAAAACGGAGGAGATGCAACGCCGGTACTGGGTCAGTGAATACATTGAAAAATTTCTTTCATCACCCAACAAGCCCTGCATCCTGGCGCTCTCACGCCCTGATTTGCGTAAGAATTTACATACCCTCATCGATGTTTACGGACAGGACAAAGAACTGCAATCCATGGCCAACCTGGTGATCTTTGCCGGCATACGCAAGGACATCGAAAAAATGCCGGAAAGTGAGCGGGAAGTATTGGTCCAGATCCTGTTATTGATGGATAAATACGACCTGTATGGGAAACTTGCCATTCCTAAAAAACACGATGTCGAAAATGAGGTAGCAACCATTTATCGTTACTGTGCCGAAAAACGGGGCGTATTCGCCAGTCTCGCTTTGCATGAAACGTTTGGCCTGACCATCATTGAGGCTGCCAGCAGCGGACTACCGGTCGTATCGACCAATAATGGCGGACCTGCCGAAATCATCCCCCAATGTGAAAATGGACTCCTTGTCGATCCACTGAATCCGGTGGAGATCGCCTCGGCAATTAAAAAGATCATTGCAGACGATCAACTCTGGCGGTCCTATTCCAATGCCGGAGTCCTGAATACTCAGAAATATTTCAGCTGGCAGCACCACATCGAACAATACATGCAGTGGGTAGAAAAATCAATAGAGACGGGCAAAACACCGAGGGTAGAAGTCGTTCCAGACCGGATGAAACTGGCCGAATACCTTTTTGCCACCGATATCGACGGCACCCTGATCAGCGAGGAGCACAAGCATCCGGGTCTGGAGTCACTGGTTGCGTTTCTGAACCATCGGCCTGATAATCTGGCCTTGGCTTATGCTTCCGGCCGTTCTGTCCGTCTGGTTCGGAATGTCATCAAGGAGATGAGCCTCCCCGAGCCTGAATTTTTGGTTTGTTCGGTTGGCTCTCAGATTTTCTACCGCCAGGGTATGGATTATGTCCTGGACAAGGGCTGGCGGGCCTACCTGGATAAGAACTGGAATCGCGATGAGGTAAGCAAACGGTTGGAGAGTCTGGACTGGATGGAACTTCAGGAGGCGGAAGGACAAAACCCGCATAAGATCTCCTACTATCTGAAGGACAAGCAATTCAAGAAAGATCAGCTGGAAGCTGTGCTGGGCAAACTACTGCCTCAGTTAAGCATCATCGTCTCTCATGACCTGTATCTGGATATCCTTCCGAAACAAGCTTCCAAAGGTAAAGCGTTGCGCTATCTCTGTAAAAAATGGTCCATACCTTACAGCCACCTCATCACCGCAGGGGATTCAGGTAATGACCTCGACATGCTCATCGGTTCAGGAAAGGGTATCATCGTAGGTAACCATGCTTCTGAATTAACTACCATCAAGGGAAGTAAAAATCTGTACCGGGCAGCGGGTTATGCAGCTGAAGGCATTCTGGAAGGCCTGGAGCACTACGGAGTAATACCTGAAGATGCTCTTGCCGAGATTGCTCATTAGCGGGCATGATAATTGGTCAATCCTGGTTGAATTGGTACTTTAACCGCCATATCGAAGAACCATGTATGCAGGAGGAGGATTTAGTGACTGGGAGATCGGTGACATCGATGTGTTTGTCCAGAATGGAGTATACCATCTTTTTCATCTGATCATTCCCAACCATGATTACATTGCCCACGCCATTTCGACCGATGGTATTTCCTGGCGTCGTGTCGACAATGCGCTATTCGTCGGGCATCCGGGCGCCTGGGATGACGATATGCTCTGGACCATGCATGCCACCCGCCGGGGAAATCTATACTACTTATTCTACACCGGTTTGGCTATCCGCGACCGGGGAATGATTCAAAAAATAGGGATCGCCATCAGCGACGATCTGATCCGTTGGGAAAAACGTAAAACGGGCAATTTCCCGATCAGGTCCTGCGGACCCCATTACGAAGATCTCAACAACAATCCACGCGGGTGGCTCAGTTTTCGAGATCCTTATTATTACGAGGAAGAAGGTCAGGCTTATCTGCTCGTTTGTGGCCGTTCAGCTGAAGGCCCTTTCTCCCGCCGGGGCTGTGTTGGCTTATTGCAGCTTACGGAGGATAATAACCTAGCGATGCACACCGCGTTGCTTTATCCGCGCATGTACGATGATGTGGAATGCCCCTGTCTGTTCAAACTGAATGACCGTTATTACTTGTTGGGATCTATCCGGGAAGACATTAAAGTGCGCTATTGGTTTAGCGATGAAATACGGGGCGAATACCACAGCTTCCATTCCGATGTCTTATTGCCTCAGGGCAATTACGCTGCGCGGGTGGTAAAAGACAATGGACACTGGCTCTTGTATAATTTTTACTTCATGGATGGCCGGGTGAATTCAAAGCGGGTCCTGCCACCGCCCAAACAACTGGATACCGACGCGCATGGCAGGCTTGTACTCACCAGCTTTTACCGGTGGGAAACGATGACCATCCACACCATGAATCAATCAGAACTGACCCCGGTCCGTGCGTTACTGAATAACCCGACCGCTTCGATGGAGGTCGATGACCAGGAATGGCGTCTGCAAAGCCGTAGCGGTTACGAATTGTTTTGCTTCAGCAGCACCAGTACGAGTTACATCTGGGAAGGACGTCTCACGGTGGAAGGATTGGGTAAATGTGGATTATTTTGCGATGTAGACCAGAACGGAAATGGTTACTTCATTCCTTTTGATGTCGTTAATGGTCTGGTTAAGATCCGCACCTGGGGTTGTAACCCTGACAACATGAAAGAAGATTTCATTTTTAAGGATTTACAGTCCAACTTATTCATTGTTCCTGCAGATCGCTCGTTCCATTTCAAGTTGATCCGTTACGGTAATTATTTTGAACTGTCCCTGGACGGGGTGATCCGCCTTACCTTGATTGACTATACCTTCAGTGCACCCTTACTGGGTTTGTATTCCGCCTCATCCCGCATTCTGCTCAGCGAAAGTACCCTTAAGTCCTTGCCCCATCCGGTATTGGAGTACGCCAGCCAGGAACCTACCGAATAAAAAAATCCACAATCAAACGTTTTTGATTGTGGACGATGAAAAAACTCTCACTATGAAAAAACGGATTAGCCTTTCGTTTTTTCGAACATTGCAATAATTCCAATAGTAAAGTGGATGGCGAACGGACCATTTGAAGATCTCATTTCATGTCAGGTTCAGTCAGTCAGGTTTAATATGCATGAAGCGAAGATGCTTGTAAACCTGTCCGTTCTCCACTATTCTAGATGAATGCCTCGCGAATACCGATTAATGGCCGGCGCATGCGATGCACTTGTATAGGGTAGACGGTAATTGGTTTCAAAAGGTTGCATCGTTAAGGTTTTCTTAACGTTAATTAACAATCGACTGTTGAATCCTCAACAAATGGCTACCAGATTTTGATGCCCAACCTGATCATTCAACCTACAACACTCAACATTCAACCACATAATTTTATCCCACCCAGTTTTCCCGATCCAAACTCCGGTACTGGATGGCTTCAGCGATGTGCTCGATTTTGATCTCCGGCGAAGCAGCCAGATCGGCAATGGTACGGGAAACCTTTAGGATACGGTCGTAAGCCCGTGCTGAAAGCTGTAATTTTTTCATGGCAGTTTGCAGCAGGATTTGTCCGGGCTGGCTCAGCACACAAATTTCACGAACCATGCGACTGGGCATCTGAGCATTGGCATGAATATCCTGAGTGGATTCGTAACGCGCTTCCTGAACTTGACGAGCGGCAATGACTCGTTCCAGGATCTCGGCGCTGCCGGTGCGCGGCCGATCTGCACCGGTTAGCTCATCGAAACTGACCGGAGTAACTTCCACATGCAGGTCGATGCGATCGAGCAGGGGTCCGGAAATCTTATTCAGGTACCGATGAACCACACCGGGAGCGCAAACGCATTCCTTTTCAGGATGATTGTAATAACCGCAAGGACAGGGATTCATGGAGGCAATCAACATAAAATTGGCCGGGTAGTCCACCGTCAGTTTGGCGCGCGATATGGTCACTTTGCGTTCTTCCATAGGCTGTCGCATCACCTCAAGCACAGTGCGCTTGAATTCGGGCAGTTCATCCAGAAATAATACCCCGTGGTGCGCCAGTGAGATCTCCCCCGGCAATGGATTGGAGCCTCCGCCTACCAGTGCAACATCACTAATGGTGTGATGGGGTGACCGGAAAGGCCGGTGATAGACCAGCGCCGAATTAGGCGGCAAAATACCGGCTACCGAATGAATCTTGGTCGTCTCCAGCGCTTCCTGCAGCCCTAACGGCGGTAATATGCTGGGCATACGGCGGGCTAGCATGGTCTTACCGGCGCCGGGTGGGCCGATCAGGATCACATTGTGACCACCGGCAGCAGCAATCTCGAGGGCTCGCTTGATGTTGTCCTGACCACGTACATCGGCAAAATCCAGCTGGTAAGCCTCCTGGTTGGCGAAAAAGTCATCCCGGGTGTCCAGTTGCACCGGACGGTGCTCACCCTGGCCTTCCACCACTTCGACAGCCTCTCTTAGATTCGTTACGGCATATACGTCCAGATGATTGACAATGGCAGCTTCCCGGGCATTTGCGGTGGGGATCAATAAACCCTGAAATTTCTCTTTCCGGGCCTGGATCGCCATGGGCAATACCCCGCGCACCGGGCGGATCTGGCCATCCAGCGCCAGTTCACCCATCAGCACAAACTGATCCAGTTTCTCCTTATCCACCTGACCCGTTGCCGCGAGGATAGCCATGGCAATCGGTAAGTCGTAGGCGGAGCCTTCTTTCCGGATGTCTGCCGGTGCCAGATTGACGACCAACTTGAGACGCGGAAGCCGAAATCCGGAATTATTAATGGCTGCCTCAATCCGTTGTTCGCCTTCTTTGACAGCACTGTCCGGCAAGCCGACCAGAAAGTATTTGGGCTGTTGGGCACCACCGGCATTCACTTCAACGGTAACGGTCCGGGCGTCAACCCCGAAAACGGCACTGGCGTATGTTTTTGCAAGCATGTGGGATGGTGTTGAACAATAATGATAGCAATTATTCTGCAATTCACGGATCATTATCCACATCAGATCCTGCTCCAGGCTTTCATTTTTACCCTTTTGGTTTAAATGAAATCCTGTCCTTCACGCGAAACAGGTACAGGTTGTCATGCATTATTCGATCGAAATCACGCATTAATAGCTGTGGTTTTCGGTTCTTTGTAGTTCTAAATTAAGACTATGAAGATCAAACTGGAACGAATGAACAATGCGGTGCATTTCCGCTCGACCAGTCCGGAAGGTATGACTATTGATATTGACGGATCCGCAGCTGTGGGTGGAGAAAACCTGGGCATGCGGCCCATGCAGGCATTTCTCTCGGCTATGGTATCCTGCAGTTCCATCGATATCGTGGCTATTTTGGCCAAGATGCGCCAGGAGGTAACCACCTTTTGGGTTGATGTCGAAGGTTTGCGCGTGGAAGAACACCCGAAGATATTCCACACCATCCATTTGCATTTTCACATCGGCGGACAGGTTAAAGAAGAGCGTGCTCACCGTGCCATCGAATTGTCGCTAACCAAATACTGCTCGGTCTCGATGATGCTGAAAGAGTCGATCAAGGTGGATTATACCTTAACCCTGGAATCATGAAACAATTTGAGACCCGGGCAATCCGGCTGCAAACCGAGCGCTCACAGCACCATGAGCACTCCACCCCAATCTTTCCGACTTCCAGTTTCATCTTCGACGATGCCGAACACATGCGGGCTTTATTCGCCGAAGAGGCGGAGGGTAATATCTACAGTCGCTTTTCCAATCCTTCGGTCAGGGAATTCGAACTAAAAATGGCTTCCCTGGAAGGGACCGAAGATGCCGTGGCGACAGCAACGGGCATGGCTGCCATATACAGTACGCTGGCCACCCTGCTTGAACAAGGTGACCATATTGTTGCCTCCCGGTCCATATTTGGATCATCGTACCAGATCATGACCCAATACCTGGTCAAATGGGGTATCAGCCACACGTTTGTAGATGCCGGTGACCCATCCGGCTGGAAGGATGCAGTACGGCCTAGTTCTAAAATCCTGTTCATAGAGACACCTTCCAACCCCGGACTGGATGTGATCGATCTGGAATGGGCCGCGCAATTTGCTCACCAGAACGGTATGTTGCTGGTCGTGGATAACTGCTTTGCCACACCTTACCTGCAAACACCGGTACAGTGGGGAGCGGACATCATCACCCACTCAGCGACAAAATTCATTGACGGCCAGGGACGAGTCCTTGGTGGTGTCGTCTGTGCATCCGAAAAACACATCAAGTCGATTCATAAATTCATCCGCAATACGGGTCCTTCGCTTTCTCCATTCAATGCCTGGGTCTTGTCCAAAAGCCTGGAGACACTGGCTGTCCGCATGGACCGGCATTGCGACCACGCATTGAAGCTAGCCATTGAATTAAAAGACCATCCAAAGTTACAGGCGGTCCATTATCCGTTTCTTCCCGATCATCCTGGTCATCAGATCGCACTCAAACAAATGCGCGCCGGAGGAGGATTGCTGACCTTTGAAGTGGAAGGTGGGTTATCGGCTGGAACACGGTTTATGGACAAGCTGGAGATGATCACCATTACCGCAAATCTGGGAGATACCCGTACCATAGCCACCCATCCTGCTTCTTCCACGCATTCAAAACTTCCCGTGGAAGAACGACAGCGCGTAGGCATCACCGACGGATTGATCCGGGTCTCGGTAGGCCTCGAGCATGCCGATGATATTCTCCACGATATCCTGCAAGCACTGGACTGAGCGGAGTGAAACTTATTGTGCGGTTGCTACGGACGGCAATGGGTTTGGAACAATGGGCCCGAATATTTTGGGTGTATGGCAGTCATTGCAGCCAATGGCAGTCACCAGATATTATCCCCGGGCTATTTCTGCTGCCAGGTCAGAATGTGGGGCGACATCGGGTGCTGCTGAACCAGATTCGTTTGGCTGGCATGCAATCAGAAAAAAAGAAAGGACAAGGAACATTGAAGCTGTTGGTTTCATATGTTTGAAGATTATTTCGAGAAAGATAAAAGCCTGGTACCGTGGGCGCCTTATCCTAAGAAACGGATCAACCAGAATCAGTACTAAACCGAATAAAAAAGGGAATGAACTTTCTGACATTAGAAAATGTATCCTTGCGCTATGGAGAAAAACTCTTGTTTGATGCATTACAACTCTACATCAATAAGGGTGATAAGGTAGCGCTGATTGCCCGTAACGGAACCGGAAAATCAACCCTGCTGCGCGTTGTCGGCGGAGAGATCAAGCCCGATGGTGACAGTTATAAAACCTATCTGCGGCCTGATATCCGCATTGGATATTTACCTCAGGAGCCGCATTTACACCCGGGTAATACGGTCCTGCAGGAGGTATTTCTCTCGGATGATCCTGCCATCCAGGCTATTTACCGTTATGAACAAGCCATGAACCGGCATGATGAGTCGGCTATCGCCGAGGCAGCCCAGGTAGTCGAACGACTGCGTGCCTGGGATGCCCAGACGCGGGCTGAAGAGGTGCTTCATAAATTGAATATCACCGACTTTGACCGGGTCGTTGGTACCCTTTCCGGAGGACAGGCAAAACGCCTGGCCCTGGCCAAATTACTGGTTGCCAGTCCGGACTTCCTGATCCTGGACGAACCGACCAACCACCTGGACATTACCATGATCGAATATCTGGAACAGTATCTGCTCCATCCACAACTCACCCTCTTCATGGTCACCCACGACCGCTATTTTCTGGAAAATGTCTGCGATCAGATTGTTGAACTGGAAAATGGCAAATTATACCCCTATCCGGGAAATTACAGCACCTACCTGGAAAGAAAAAGCTTACGGAAAGAGATGGAGAGCACAACCCTTTCCAAAACCAGGAAACTGGTATCCCACGAATTGGAATGGATACGCAGGATGCCCAAAGCCAGAACCACAAAAAACAAGGCGCGCATTGACCGGTTTGCCGAACTGCAGGAGTCGGCCCGGGTAAAATTGACCCAGGATGCCATGCAAATTGATATGGAACCAGAGCGCCTGGGTTCTAAAATTGTCGAAGCGCAATACGTAACCAAGTCACTGGGTAATAAATTATTGGTAAAGGATTTTGCCTACAACTTCAAGAAGGGCGAGCGGGTAGGAATTGTAGGCCCCAATGGCGCCGGGAAAACAACTTTCCTCAAGCTGCTGGCAGGGGATCTAAAACCGGATGCCGGCCGGTGGGTGATTGGCGAAACGGTAAAAATCGGTTTTTACAGGCAGGATGGCCTGAGCCTCAAGGAAGATAAACGGGTGATCGATGTTGTGCGCGACATCGCCGAATACCTGCCCCTGAAAAAAGGGATGAAATTAAGCGCAGAACAGTTGCTGGAACATTTCATGTTTCCCCGACCTCAGCAGCAGGTATTTGCTTCACAGTTAAGCGGCGGGGAAAAACGAAGGTTGCATCTGCTTCAGGTGCTGATGAGTAATCCCAACTTTCTCATCCTGGATGAACCTACCAACGACCTGGATATTCTCACGCTGAATGTGCTCGAAAACTATCTTTCCGAATTCCCCGGCTGCCTGGTGGTGGTAACCCATGACCGTTATTTCCTCGATAAACTGGTCGACCACTTGTTTGTCTTCCGTGGCGACGGTACGGTCATCGACTTTAATGGGACTTACTCCGAATTCCGTGCAGAACAAAGTCAGGTGCTGGCACCGCTGCCGGATCCAAATACGGAAAAAACGGTCAGTCAGCAAGCCCAGCGCTTCCAGGACACCAAAGAGAAAAAGAAGCAACTGAAAAAAGTGGAACGTTCCCTGGAACAACTTCAACAGGAAAGGCAGAAGATCCTCGACTGGTTTGCAGAAGGACATACCGATATAGACGAAAGCACCCGCAAAAACAACAGACTGCAGCAACTCGAAGCTGAAGTAACCCAACTCGAAGAAGAATGGCTGGAACTTGCCAGTGAACTGGAGGAATCTTCAGACTGACATCCTCTTTGATCCATAGCTGGTCCTGCCAGCCGCACTTCCTGAATTCCCTGCAAAATCATGGGCTGCCGGAACTTATAACCGCCTGATCTTCTTAACTCAATGATAGGTTAAGTATATTCGCATCGCCTAATGAAAAATGAAGAATTATGACGAAGTTGATAGCACATTTGGATGGAGAGCGCATTGAAATTGACATGCCGGACAATGAAAAAATCCTCTATGCACTTCTGGATGAAGGATATGATCCACCATTCTCCTGCCAGGCCGGTTCCTGCTCAACCTGCATGGCCAAGCTGGTAGATGGTAAGGTAACCATGGATGAATGTTATGCACTGACGGACGAAGAAGTGGATGCCGGATACATTCTTACCTGTCAGTCCAGGCCACTGACGGATACCGTGGAAGTGGATTACAACGTTTAGCCTGGAGGCCGGATTCAAACTGGCGGTGTCGAAATTGAAACTGATATTTTCCTGTGATGATAAATTAATCCGCAATGGTTAATTCAATAAAGACAACAAAACACCATTGGGTGTTATGCGCCCTGCTGATTCACATAGCGTGGATATCCACCGGATATGCCCAGAAGCCTATAACGGTCGAAGACATCTGGACCAACTACACTTATAATCCTAACGTGGTGCCCGGGTTCAATTTTCTGCTCGACGGAACCCAATATGCCCGTTTGGAAAATGGAACCATTCAGGTTTATGACATCCGTACAGGATCTCCAACCGGTACTTTGTTTTCTGCCGATCAGATGGATGCCGCTTCCCTTCCGGGCAGAGTGGATGGCTACACGCTGAGCGACGATGAGTCCAGGATCTTGTTGTCATTCGGGAGCGAGTCGGTCTATCGACGATCGACAAGAGCTTATTATGCCGTCTGGGACCGGACCAGTCACACCCTGCAGAACATCGATGCAGGCCACAAATTGTCCCTTGCCGTACTGTCACCGAATGCGCAGCAGGTGGCATTTGTCTTTGAGAACAATGTCTATATCCAGGATCTGCGGGATGGAGAAGTCCGTCAGATAACAGAAGACGGGATGATCAACGCCATCATCAACGGTACCACCGACTGGGTCTACGAAGAAGAGTTTTCACTGGTACAGGGCATCTATTGGTCAGCGGAAGGAAATTACCTGGCTTATTATCGCTTTGATGAAAGCGAAGTACCCGAATACACCTTGCCCTTTTATTACGATGATCTTTATCCGCACTGGGTCACCTATAAATATCCCAAGGTTGGAGCGAAAAACTCGGAAGTCTCCATTCACATTTACGAGATCAAATCCGGGCGAATAGCCGATGTTGCCCTCCCAGCCGGTAATGAATATGTCCCGCGCATCAAATGGACCAGACAGGATGACCAGCTCTGTGTGATGACCATGAACCGCCATCAGAATGAACTGCAGTTACGCCTGGCCGATGCGCAAACAGGCAATGCCAGAGTGTTGCTGGAAGAAACGAATCCTTATTACCTGGATGTCCAGGATGACCTGACATTCCTTCCGGATGGCGACCACTTCATCTGGACGTCTGAAAAGGACGGATTCAATCACATCTACCTCTATGACATGCAGGGAAATCAGGTTCGCCAACTCACCTCGGGTAACTACGATGTAACCTTGTTCTACGGTTACGATCCCGCCCACGACCTCATTTATTACCAGGCTGCCGAAGCGTCGCCACTGCAACGACAAGTGTACGAGATCAAGCTGGATGGCAGTGGCAAACGGGCCATCAATGGGTCGGCTGGGACTCACGAGGCCCAATTCAGCCACACCTTTGATTATTGGGTCGATACCTATAGCCGTATCAATCAGCCTGCGGTCTACACGGTTCTGGACCGGGAAGGTCATGCCGTGCGGGTCATCGAAGACAACCATCACGTCACCGAACTTCAAAAAGAATACGGGGTCACACCAGTTGACTTTTTCACCTTTAAAACTCCGGAAGAGGTAACCCTGAATGGATGGATGATCAAACCGGCCAATTTTGATCCAGCGAAAAAATATCCGGTCTTCATGTTCCTTTATGGTGGGCCGGGTTCCCAGCAGGTATTGGACAACTGGCGCGGTCAAAATTACTGGTGGTTCCAGTCACTGGCCCAAAAAGGATACATCGTTGCCTGCGTAGACAACCGGGGCACCGGTGCACGAGGCCAGGAATTCAAGAAAATAACCTATAAACAACTGGGGCATTACGAGACGATAGATCAAATTGCTGCAGCACGTTTTCTGGGCAGTCTGTCTTACACTGACCCGGCACGAATCGGCATATTCGGATGGAGTTACGGCGGCTACATGTCCAGCCTGTGTGTGCTCAAGGGTAATGACGTCTTCAAGATGGGCATTGCAGTGGCGCCGGTCACAAACTGGAAATGGTACGACAACATCTACACCGAGCGTTATATGCAAACGGAAGAAGAAAATCCGTCGGGATACCGGGATAATTCACCGGTATATTTTGCAGATCGTCTGAAGGGAGCTTATCTCCTGGTCCATGGATTAGCCGATGACAATGTCCATTTTCAACATACGGCAGAAATGGCCAATGCACTCATCGCAGCGAATAAGCAGTTTGAAACGTATTTCTATCCGAATCGTAATCATGGGATCTATGGCGACAATGCCCGGACCCATTTGTATACGAAGATGACTAACTTTATTTTAAACAACCTATAATGCGAAATCCGATGATCATCACCACCACCGACTTCATTCCCGGCAGAGAGATCGTTCAGGTTCTGGACATCGCCCGCGGCAGTACCGTACGGGCACGGAATTTTGGTCGGGACATCATGGCAGGTTTAAAAAATCTGGTCGGAGGCGAGATCTCCGAATACACCCAGCTGATGTCTGACGCCCGGGAACAAGCCATCGACCGGATGATCACCGATGCAGAGGACCTCGGTGCCGATGCGATCATCAATGTTCGCTTTATGACTGCTATGGTGATGCAGGGAGCCAGTGAGATCCTGGCTTATGGCACCGCCGTCAAATTGAAATAACCATGGAACGCGACTTCTCCAAATACGAAATCAAAAACAGGAAGGCAAAATTTGAATACATCTTTATCGAAACCTTCCAGGCGGGGATCCAGCTTACGGGATCCGAGATAAAATCCATCCGGGAAGGTCTGGTAAATATGGGCGATGCCTATTGTGTGTTTCAGAACGGAGAACTCTATGTCCGCAATTTGCATATCAGCGAATACAAGCAAGCTTCCGAGCAAAACCATGATCCGATGCGGAACCGTAAATTGCTGCTGAAGCGCTCAGAGTTGAAAAAAATGGCGCGGAAGGTGAGCGAAAAAGGGTTTACCATCGTGCCTTACCGCATCTTTTTTGCTGATTCCGGATTTGCAAAAATGGAAATCGCATTAGCACAGGGTAAGAAAGCCTTTGATAAACGCGAATCCATTAAGCAGAAGGATCAGCAACGCGAAATCGATCGCATGGATAAATATACCCGTTGACATGTCCAGACTGGCGTGGATTATTGGTATAGGACTGCTTCTCTGCCTTTGGCATTGTGCAAACCCGATAGCACCTACCGGGGGCCCCAAGGATGAAGATCCACCCAGGATCGATTCGACCAGGTCTACACCCAACTACCAGACGAATTTCACCAAACAGCCCATCAACCTCACTTTTGATGAATGGTTGAAACTGGATAAGCCCAATCAAATTGTGGTTTCACCGCCCATGCGTAAGAAACCAACCTTTACGCAGCGGGGAAAATCCATCCACATTGAGTGGCCGGAGGAGGAGAATCTGATTGACAGCGTTACCTACACCATAAATTTCGGAGACGCCATCAAGGACATTACCGAGGGCAACATACTGAAGGATTACCGGTTTGTTTTTGCCACCGGCCCGGTCCTGGACAGTGGAAGGGTGGAAGCAACCATAACGGATGCCCTGACCTTACTGCCATTGGAAAATATAACCGTCATGTTGTACGTGAATACGGACGACTCCATAGTGTACAAGGAACCACCCTATTATTTCGCCAAGACAGACAAACAAGGACACTGCATCATTGAAAACATCCGGCCCGGCAGGTTTAAAGTATTTGCCCTCGAGGATGGCAACCAGAATTACCTTTTTGACAATGTGAACGAAAAGATCGGTTTTCAGGATTCCACCATCTTCGTAACCGATACCAGTTTGACTTCGATTCACCTGAAAGTATTTCAGGAATTATTACCGTATAAAGTAGTCCGAAGGAGGTTGTATCAAAACCTGGCCCAACTGACTTTCAATCGCAGTCCGCGGGACCTCCATCTGGAATCCGGTTACCAGCCTCCGGTGATGGAGCAAGACCTCGATACCTTGCGGTTATGGCTGGATAACAGCGTGCCTGATCCCTGGACCTTTTATTTGACAGATTCGGCCAATTTCAGGGACACCCTAGTCCTGTATCAGGATTCAACAAGTCGTTATGAGCTTCCGGTCAAACTGGAAGGATCTGCAAATACCACCGGTCAACCTGCTGCTGCGCCCTGGGAAATCCAATTCAATCAGCCTATCCAAAGGATCGATACAGCGCTGATCCAGGTGCAAGTAGACGACTCCCTGGCTACAGCAATAGATGTGGGCTGGTACATCGATACGACGACACCTGGAGTTCTAGTAGGTACTTTTGGCTGGAAGCCGGATACCAAATACCGGGCACAACTACTTCCAGGAGCTATACAGGGCTGGATCCGTTTGCAGGAAGACACCATCCAACTCAACCTGCGTACGGCCAAAACCGAAGATCTGGCTAATCTGGTGATCCAGGCCGACAGTCTGGACCCTCTAACCCATTATCTCGTCCAGTTGATGTCAAAGGATAATATCATCAAAGAAGGTAAGGTCTACGGTGTGCCTACTCAGGAGATAACCTGGCGGGGACTCAAACCTGCTGAATATGATTTACGTATCATTGCAGATGAGAATGCCAATGGGGTGTGGGATCCGGGGGATTATTTGAAACATCGTGTTTCCGAGCCGGTACAAATTCAACCCATTCAAAATTTAAGAGCGAATTGGGACCTGGAAATTCGTTTTAATTGGAAATCTTCGGGATTATGAAACTTTACACCCGGCAGCTTGAAAAATTTTACGGTCGTCGCAAAGTCGTGGACGATGTGACCATCGAGGTCAATCAGGGAGAGATCGTCGGATTGCTCGGTCCCAACGGCGCAGGAAAAACCACTACTTTTTATATGGTCGTAGGCTTCATCAAGCCCGATGGCGGTGCCGTTTACCTGGAGGACCAGGAGATCACCGAGCTTCCCATGTACAAAAGGGCACGCCTGGGTATCGGATACCTGCCCCAGGAACCTTCAGTGTTTCGTAAACTCAGCGTAGAGGACAACATCAAGGCGGTGCTTGAGATGACCAAACTCTCCAGGGAAGAACAAAAGTCAAAGCTGGAGTCACTGCTTGGTGAATTTGGACTGCATAAAGTCCGCAAGAATATGGGCGACAGCCTGAGTGGCGGCGAAAGAAGGCGTACCGAGATCGCACGCGCTCTGGCCACCGATCCCTATTACATCCTTTTGGATGAACCCTTCGCCGGGATTGACCCGATTGCTGTGGAAGACATCCAGCAAATCGTAGCAAGGCTTACCGAAAAAAATATCGGCATCCTGATCACGGACCACAATGTTCAGGAGACGCTATCGATCACAGACCGGGCCTACCTGATGTTCGAAGGACGCATCCTGCGGTCCGGAAGCGCCGATGATCTTGCCAATGATCCGCTGGTAAGGAAAGTTTACCTGGGTCAGCATTTCGAACTCCGCAAGAAAAAATTCAGTTGAGTACCTCCAGGCACCCTGATCGTATTGTGCGAAGTTTCCGGATGAAAACATCCTGGCAATGTATCGTGGTGGCAGGAAGTCTCCTGATAGCCGCACTGGGGGCCTGTAAGGAGCAGGATCGGCCTTTGGATGCCAGGACGCGTATTTATGTCGACACGCTCGTCGAACAGGCACTTCACGCCTACCAGCCGGAGGCGGACAGTCTATGCGCAATGCGTTATGATTCCATTTACCAATGGGCATTTGATTCCATCATGGAGATCCGTCTCGAACAAAAAAGGGCTTTGATGCAATATGGAGATGTCCAGTAAAATATTCATCCTCACGATAATTCTGGTGGGTGTGGCTGGTTGTTACCAGAAGCCCCAACCGTCCGAAGGTCTTTCACCGAAAGCCCAAGAACTCTACGATGAAAAAATCGCTGCCCGGAAGGCCGATCTGGAGCGCGAATGCATTAACCGGGTTGTGGAAGCTGCCCAGGTCAAAGTGGACTCTATCCTCTGGCTGCGCACCTACCAGGAAAAACTGGATTTCTTTCATGTGCCTGAGCGTCCGGAGAAGCCAGGTATGCCTGTAATTCCTAAAATAGAGGATTCTACCCCCGTAAAACCACTCTGGCAGGACTCCGTGGCTCCACCACAGGATACCCTACGCAGGCCAAAAAAGCAATAAGTAATCGTATTCAGGCGGATCTGTGTCCCCGTCAATGAAGGTTAAACGGAAAAACTTTCCCCACAAGCGCAGGTGCGGGTTGCATTGGGGTTGTTGAAATGAAAACCTTTACCTTCCAGCCCACCCGAGAACTCCAGCGTCGTATCAAACAGGTAGAGGATGCTGCGCAGATCGGTGACCACTTTGATGCCATTATCCTCAAACACCTGATCATTGGGCTGCAATACATGATCGAATGACATGTTGTAGGTCAGACCGCTACAACCGCCGCTAGTGACGGCTACCCGGACAAAATGCTCTGGTGTGAGACCATCCTTCTCGATGATCTCGTGAATTTTTTCTTTGGCAGAGTCTGCTACATAGAGCATGGTAGAGCTATTAAATAATTTAGAAGTAATCTAAACATCGAAATTACAAAAATATAAACAACCGGATCAGCCAATTGATTCCAGGTCAATGCCGTCCTTAAACATTTCCCATACCGGGCTTTCATCGCGCAGTCGATTGACCCCGCTAACGATGGATTGGATGGCCAGGTCAATTTCTTCTGCTGTATTGAAGCGACCCATACTGATACGCAATGCAGCGTGCGCAAGGTCATCGCCCATACCCAGCGCTACCAGCACATGAGAAGGGTCCAGGGATGCCGAGGTGCAGGCTGAACCACTGCTCACCGCCATTGTCTGATTAAAGGTCATCATCAGGTTTTCGCCATCCACATGCCGGAAGGAAAGGTTGGATACATGAGGCATCCGGTGCTGGATGCTGCCATTGATATAGACTTCCTCCAGCTGAGCTTGGATCTCCTTTTCAAAATGATCCCTCAGATTTTCCAATCGATCGTATTCCTCCATCATTTCTTTGTTGGCCAGCATGGCGGCGTGACCAAAACCAACAATGCCCGGAACATTCAGCGTTCCTGACCGCATGCCTCTCTCATGACCACCTCCATCCAGCTGGGCTGCCAGCTTGACACGTGGGTTCTGATTGCTCACATAGAGAGCACCTACCCCTTTGGGGCCATACATTTTATGCCCGGAAAATGCCATCATGTGAATGCCATATTCCCGGGGATGAGTAGGTATCTTGCCTACAGCTTGTGTCGCATCACTGAAAAAGAAAATGCCGTGCCGGGCGCAGATTTCACCGATAGCAGCCATAGGCTGGATCACTCCGGTTTCATTATTGGCCCACATTACGCTCACCATCAATGTATCCGGCCGGATGGCCTTTTCCAGTTCATCCAGATCGATCAGTCCCGCCGAATCCACACCCAGATAAGTCACTTCCGCACCCATTTTTTCCAGATGTTTACAGGTGTCCAGCACAGCCTTATGCTCCGTATTCACCGTAATGAGGTGCTGGCCTTTGCGTCTGTAAAGCTCGAAAAGTCCTTTCAGAGCAAGGTTGTCCGACTCAGTGGCACCGGAAGTAAAGACGATCTCTTTCGGATCGGCTGCTATCAGATGGGCAATGTGATTTCTTGCCGTGTCCACTGCTTCTTCCGCCTCCCATCCAAACGGATGATTGCGACTGGCGGCATTACCAGGTTTTTCAAAAAAATAAGGCAACATGACTTCTATGACCCGGGGATCACAGGGTGTGGTTGCATTATTGTCCAGATAGATGCGATTGAGGCTCATCGGATGATTATGGTCAATGAATTTGATCCGTTTACGAATATAAAGTAATTTATCGCCGATTTGGTTTAGGCTCTATAAGACCGGCAGCCAACATTGTTCCACCAACATGTACCATGGGAGATCCCGTTCAAGCCCAAAATGACCTTCAGAATGCCTGGCAGCATCAGATCCGCAAGGAACTGAAGCTGGAGGCAGATACGGCATTGGCCCGTGAAATCGAACCTGGTATCTTTCTCGACCCCTCCCTCACCGAGAAGCAGGTGCCAGAGGTCCTGAGTATCAACTGGCCGGAACATCCCTGGCTTACCGGCATGCAAATAACAGTGGCAGACCCTTTCGAAGCGAATGTCCAGCTTAAATTGGCCTTGCAACATGGCGTTCAATCGCTTTGGATGGTCCTGCATCAAAAGATGGAGCTACCGGATTTCCAAAGGCTATTTGCCGGTATCCAACTGGAATTAATTACGATGTTCATTGAGCCAGCCGAAGAAGCGCACGCGGTTGATACCTGGCGTGAGTTGGATCAATTTCTCAGCTTGCAGGATGAACTCCCTGCCAGCGGAGGTTTTTTCTTTCCTGGAGATGGAGATGGTGGATGGCAAACGCTGGACTGGCAGGATCTCCTGCAACGGTATCCGGGCTGGTACTGGATAAAAATGGAACCAACCTGGAACTACAATTTTGTAGACCGGCTGACCTCGATCCTGGAGCAGGTGAATCGAATGACAACCTCAAGACCATCCCATGCTGGCAGTATCGATGACTGGTTGAGCCGTTTCCTTGTGGTATGGCCAGGGGATAACCGAATCCTGGCCCATCTGGCTGCAACGCGTGCCCTCCATTTGCTCTGGCAACAATTATTTCATTCCCGGACCCCTCCGCTCACGGTATTGGGCTGCATTGGTGAAGAGAACTTTACGGCTGATGCCAACATCAATTTGATACGGTCGGCAGCCATGGCCACCACACTTGCACTCTCCGGAATTCACTCGATGTACATAACTCCGGCAGAAGCAGAGAGCAATTTTTACCGCCGTTTGTCCGTAAACATTCAGCAATTGCTGCAATTGGAAAGCCATCTGGCTCCTAAGGCAGACCTGATTGCCGGCAGCTATGTGCTCGATGATCTGACCAGTCAGTTCGTTGCGGCAGCATGGAGGCAGTGGCAGCGAGTCCTGTGAAAGACTGGTTTAAAGCAATGGAAAGAAGGCCGGCCTCCCCGTTTGTCCAGGTAAAATACATAATGTGCTTACAGGGAGTACCGGCCTCATATGGAAAAGATATGTGTTAAGACGGCGAGATATTCTTAAGGGAATTTTAAAGCAGAAACTTTAATACATTATTAGACCTTTTTGTTAACAATTGTTAAGATGCTGCCATTCTTATATTGAGTTAATTCGTCATATATTAGCGCTTGTAATCGAGAGTCCTTTGACAAAAAAAGTTTCCATAAATCCAACAGCAGAACCCCGAATGGCATCACGCCGGCACCGGTGGCAGGACTACCTCGAAGGGATCCGCCAGGGCAATCGAATGTGGCTGGCCAAAGCAATTACATTAATCGAGTCCAGCCTGCAGGCGGATCAGGAGGAATCTATTGCTCTGCTGAGCCATTTGCCGGATTCCGTTTCAGACAGCGTCCGCATTGCCATATCAGGTCCTCCTGGAGCAGGAAAAAGTACTCTGATCGAACAATTGGGGATTTTAGACATTGCAGCAGGCATCCCTGTGGCCGTTTTGGCCATCGACCCTTCGTCCTCGCGGAGTGGCGGCAGCCTGCTTGGCGATAAAACCCGGATGGAAATGCTCATGCAACAAAAGCAGGCCTTCATCCGCCCCAGCCCAGCCCGTGGCCACCTCGGCGGTGTAGCGGCCTATACCCGGGAGACCATATCCATCTGTGAAGCTGCCGGTTTCCAACGTATTTATATAGAGACGGTTGGCGTAGGCCAGTCGGAATACGAAGCAGCCAGTCTCACAGACCTGTTTATTCTGGTGTTACAACCAGGCTCTGGCGACCGTCTTCAGGGGATCAAAAAGGGCATTGTTGAAATGGCGGACCTGATCGTAGTGAATAAATGCGATGGGGACCTTGCTCCAGCCGCCCTGCATACCCAATCCGAATACCGGCAGGCACTTCATATCATGCCTCACGGAGAACAGCCGGAAGTGCTCTGCATCTCAGCGCAGGAAGGCCTGGGCATGGACGGGCTGGAGCATCAAATTGCCCGCTTGATTGAACAAAAAAAGCAGAATGGGTCATTTAGTCAGCAGAGAAAAGCTCAAAACCAGGATTGGTTTCGCCGTTCCCTGGAGCGCCAGCTGCTGCAATGGATGCTGGCCGATCCTCAATTAAAAACGATCTGGCAGGAAATGGAAGCTGCCGTTCGAGCAGGCTCAGTCGCCCCGGTGGTGGCTGCCGCCCGCTGTCTGGAATCCATCCGGAAGTCAAAATGGAATTCGCTATGAGGCGATGGCTATTATTGGTGGGGATGTACCTGATGGCAGCCTGGACCTCTCCGGATGCCGGATCGTATCCTCAGGATTATTTTCATGCGCCGGTAGATTTTCCGATCCGCCTGTCCGGAACATTTGGTGAATTGCGACCAGGTCATTTCCATAGCGGCATGGATATTAAACCCTCAACTGGTGGTGCCGGCGACCCGGTCTTAGCCTCCGCTGACGGACATATCGCCCGTATTGCCGTCAGTTCCGGTGGTTATGGTAATGCCATTTACATTCAGCATGGCAATGGCTACCAGACCGTCTATGGCCACATGCAGGGATTTATCCCGGCCATTGCCGGATATGTATTAAAGGAGCAGTACCGGTTGCATTCTTTTGAGGTCAATCTGTATCCTCCGGCATCCCTGTTCCCGGTGAAACAAGGGGAACAGATCGGTACCCTGGGTAATTCCGGGAGTTCGTCCGCCCCCCATCTGCACTTCGAGATACGGGCATCATCTGCAGAGCCCATCAACCCGGCCCTGTTTGGCATTCCCGTAGATGACCGGACCAAACCCCGAGCTTACCAACTGGCGCTCTATACCATGCGGGGGACAAAGCCCTGCCTGGTGCGTGAGGTACCGGTGGTCAACAATCACATCCCGGACACCCTGGACTGGGACTTCAGCGACCTGGCATTTGGTGTTGAAGCTTTTGACCTGGCCAACGGTGCTACCAATAAAAACGGAATTTACAGCATGCTGCTGATCGCCGATTCGGTCACCCGCTTTAAAATGGAGCTGGATCAATTTGCATTTGGGGAAACCAGATACCTCAATGCACATAAGGATTACGGCCAGTGGTATGCCCATGGCCAGACCATTCACCGTCTGCACCGACTGAATTACGATCGTTTTTCCGAATCAAGTAAGTCCGACGGCTGGATCACTCTTAAACCCAATGATATCATTCCGGTTTCTTTGACTATTGCCGATGCTTTCAATAACCGGATGACCCTGAAAACGGTGATCCGCTCAGAACACTTAAAAGTAATGGTCCCGGATGAGGACCAGAATATTGTATTTACCTACCGGGACCATGAGGTGACCTGGCAGAATGAGGATTTTAATGTGAAGCTACCCAGCCACCTGCTGTATACGGAGACTCCCATTCGCTATTCTGCCGTGACCGATCTTTCGTCCGGAATCTATTCCCGTGTTCATGATTTCCATGATCCCCTTGAACCAGTCCATCGGTATTACACCATCGGCATACACTCTACACGAGATATACCGGCATCAAGACAGGACAAAGCGGTGATTCTGCTTTGTGATGAAGATGGTAGTGAAGTCAGCATGGGCGGGCAATGGCGCGATGGAACCTTGGAAGCACAAGTACGGGATTTTGGTCAGTTTTTTATCGGACTTGACACGGTGGCGCCAATCATTGAGGCGGTTGAATTTCCAACAACCTGGCAAAAGGATAAGAGCCTGAAATTCAGGATCACCGATAATTTAGTGACCTCCGGACAGGCAAATGGTCTTAGCTACACCACGACCATTGATGGGGTGTGGTACCTGGCTTCTTACGATCTGAAAAAGGATCAGATCGAAGTGGGCTACACAAAACCTTTGACGGCGGGCAAACATGTTTTTCGTTTGGTTGTTGAGGACGATAGAAAGAATCAATCGGTCTTCGAACGAAGTCTGGTGATTCCGTAGCAATGAATTAATACGAGATTGGTGATGAAACTAAAAGTTGGAGATGCAGCACCTGATTTCAGCGGTGTTGATGAAACCGGGAAGAAGGTTTCCCTGAAAGATTTCCGGGGCAAAAAGCTGGTATTGTACTTTTATCCACAGGACAATACACCCAGCTGTACCAATGAAGCTTGCAGTCTGCGCGATGGCTGGCGAGAATTACAAAGAGAAGGTTATGAAATCCTGGGTGTAAGCCCGGATAGCACACGCAAGCATACCAATTTTATTAATAAATTTGACCTGCCATTTCACCTTCTGGCTGATCAGGATAAACAAGTGATCCTGGCCTATGGAGTGTGGGGTCCAAAGAAAACCTTTGGCCGCGAATACGACGGTGTATTAAGAACCACCTTTGTCATAAACCAGCAAGGTAAAATAGAACGGATAATCGATCATGTAAATACGAAAGATCATGCTAATCAGATTCTTGAAATTCAGTAGTATCATTGCTTTAGGGGTATTGATCATGCAATGCCAGGGTAGTCTGGACCCCAGCAAAAAAGAAGCTTTGCAGTTATACAATCAACTTAGTGAGCAAGCTGAAAAAGCCATCGACGATCATGCTCACCTGGTCAATGATACCAAGGTCATGGACAATCATATCACCAATTCCGACACAGTCAATGTACACCGGATCTCTGATGCCATCGAAGGCGTAGAATCGGTGGAACAACTGCTGATGCAGTGGCGGCGAGACCTGCCAATTGTGCCAGGAGCAACAAATGCAACTCCGGAGACCGTCTCACAATTGACGGGCGACGAACTCATGGCAAAATTGAATGAGTCCAAGGAAAAACTGAATTATATTGAGTTCCGGATCAAAGACATTCAGGATCTGCTCAAGCAAATAGATGAAACCAAAAAACCTCGTGAACAATAAGGATATCTGGTAAATCGAGGATAGGCCACCGGCAACAACCGGTGGCTTTTTTTTTTACCTGAAAATCATGCATCCGGATCTTGGTTCCCATCGCCATAATGGCCGGTGGAACGGTCTATGCCAATGCTGTCAGGGAGAAATGATCACTTCTTCTGACCAGTCGGAGTACCGGCCATTTTCATATTGCAGGATCATTTTATAACGGATGCGGTCCGGCATCTTAAAAAGAATATCCCTGAATGTTCCGGTTGCCAGTCCGTCTTTTATCTGCCAGGATGCAAACGGGAATGACCTGAAATTGCTGTAAGATTCATCATTGATAGCGCGGTATAGAATGGCTTGTTGAATAGGCTGATCCGCTAACGCCTGCCAGAAAATGTCCATCTGATGACTATCGTCACGGCTCTGCATTGCCTGCAAAACCTGAACGCCTTCCGGTATCTGATTGTCCAACCGTTGAACTTGCACTGGAGCCGATGTCGAATACAGGCCGGCATCATCCAATGCCTTTATCCGGTAAACAGCCTTTTGTCCAGGGTTCAGAGTGGTGTCAGCAAATTCCCGGGGCAGGAGTTCCGCATCATAGTCCTTAATAATCTTCCAATTTGCCCCATCCAGTGATCTTTCTATCTGGTATCGTATTACATCTTCGCTGCCTGAAGATATCAGTTGCAGGCGGATACCATCTGAAATGCTTTTCCAGCCGGTGATGAGCGGCGGTGTAGGGGCGATCAGATCGGGTACAGTTAAGGCCAGGAAGGGCCGGTATTCCGATTCATTTTCATGAAAATCAACGGTACGAAGGGTGTAATAAATGGTGTCATCCAAACGATTATGGATATCAAGCGAGTCGAGCATCATGGTATCCGGCCGGATAGCAGCCGTGCGCAAGGCAGCCGGCACCTCCGGACGGTAGTTGCGGTAAACCCGGTACCCCTTCAGGTCCGGCGCTGTACTGGCTGTCCACTGCAAATGGACATATCCGAAAGTGTCTACCCATCCTTGCATTTTATCCGGCAGTGGAGGCGGCACCGAGTCCTCCAATTCGTAGAAAGCCAGGTTGCTCCTTATCGACCGTCCATAATGGTCCAACGCCTCGAGGCGATAATAATTGGCTGCCAAAGGCAGCAGGTCTACGTAATTCCGGGAAGAAGATGGCAGTTGTTTTGCCAGAAGCTGACTTTCTTCACCCGGGGCACCGGTACGCCATATCTGCCATGAATCCAGCTCCAATGCCGCTTCTTCCCGGCACTGCCAGGAGATGTGCAGCTGTCCCTGTATCCCGACGATAGAAAAAATTCGTAAACCCAAATCGGGAAGTGGTGGTGGCACAGAACATCCCGTCACATTTGACCACGGCCCGGGAAATCCAAATGCGGTCATGCCACGCAACCGGTAAAAATAATTCTGATTAGGCCGGGCCGAAGTGTCTGTAAAATAATAAGGTCCTGAAGACACTCCAGCCGGGTCCATAACCAACAGGTTGGCGTCCTGGATGGAATGCCAGTGA
This sequence comes from Lewinellaceae bacterium, assembly GCA_020636135.1. Taxonomy (NCBI): domain Bacteria; kingdom Pseudomonadati; phylum Bacteroidota; class Saprospiria; order Saprospirales; family Lewinellaceae; species Lewinellaceae bacterium. The sequence goes on along the minus strand of JACJYK010000001.1, from coordinate 138,935 downwards.
ATGCTGTCCTCACTGCGGTATATCTGATAACTGGAATAGGCCAGATCCGCGAATGGGTGCCATTGCAGTTGTACACCTTCATCAACGGCCTGACTGATAAGATCTCCCACCACAGGCCAGGAATAAGCATGATAGGTTGGCACCAGAATCAACAATGTATCTGACTGATAATCAGTGCAATTGGTCGAAATACGATAAGCATACAGACGACCAGGCATCGCGGAGCTATCCCTCCATCCCAACCCCAGGTATTGTGCCGTTTGGAAGGAATGATCAGCAGCCCACAGCACGATGGACTTCCTGTTTTCCAGGTCAACCACACGGTCCACCGGATCTGTAGAAGTAGTGGGCGTGCCCCACAATCCTACCGCTGCTATGCCGGCAAAGGTATCCTGTTGAACGAGATCTTCCCAGTGTTCCAGTGGGTGGCATGCGACTACGGGAAAGATGTGTTCGGTAGGTTTCCATTTTGACGGGATGAGCGCTATGCCATCCGACTCGACCTCCCAGCGTGTTATCGTAAACCCACAATCGGAAGGATATCCCCAATCCAGCCAATCCACCGGCGCCCACCGCAACCATACCTGATCCTGCTCGTAGATGCCGAACCCTGATAGATGCAGGGTGTCCTGCGCCATGCCAAACGTTGCTGTGAATAGCAAAAGCGTGATCCATCTCAAACACCTCATTGACCGGATCTTTTCGTGAAATAGGTCGAGGTGATCCGGTGTCCCTGAATGCCACCTCCTGGCAGTGTATAATTGATCTGATATTCCAGGGAGGCATTCGGAGGATCTTTATAGGCCGTTGAATACAAGGTCAGGATGTATTGCATGTCATCCGGCAGGATTTTCCGGAGCTGAACCATATCAGATGGACTGGATCCTTTGCTATCTACGACATCACTTTGATCAATTCCTCTCAGGTATTCTTCCAGATAGTCGATCACCATGGTTTTGAATGCATAGAAGTCCTTCTCCACCATCTGATAAAAACCATTGGTCACGACAAATGAACTGCTTCCCTCTTCCTGTTGGAGACGCACAGCTTCTGCCGGAGGGAATCCTACTTCCTCATCCTCATGGGTAAGATTAAAAGTGGCATTGGGATATTGGCTGTAAATCACCGGCCCTGCAAATTGCTGGTACCAGGGAATGTCAATATCCACAGCAAGCTTCCAGAAGTTTTCCAGATCCGCTGCATCAAGTGGTTCATCCGTTTCATACTGGTCGGTGGCAAACGAAGCATTTGATTTTTGGTGGGCGGTTAGCCGGGTTGCGGCCATTTTATCGTAAAAAGTGCGGTATTTACTGGTTCTGAAGTTGTATGCCAGCAAAGGAGTTGATCCACCCTGTTCACGGATGATCAGACTCGTAAGCTGCCCGGTTTCCAGGGAAGGCAGTACAAAGCTCAAGGTAAGCTGCCCGGCATCCGGTGTGATGGGTATGGCAAATTGATGTCCGTTTTGTTCCAGCACAGCTTCCAGTTTACGGTCATCAAGGAGCTCAGGTTGCCATTTTTGCAGGCGCAGGTATCCGAGTTCAAATTCATCCGGATGGAAATTTTGTTGCCCCATGACGGGGTAGGTGGCGGTGAGGTTATTTAACACCAGGACTGAATCTCCATCGCCGGTGATAAATACGATGGCTGTATCGATAATCACCGGCTGGCCATTTTCCTCCACATTTCGCCAGGTACCATTCACCCGCTCTTTTACCCGCAGGCTAACGGCAAACTGATATTGAGTATGGGGTGCAAGCAATGCATTGGGTTGAAATTGCAGTTGATTCTTTCCAGTGGCAAATGGGATAATACCATCCACTGGCCCTTGTGCTGAGGTCAATGCCGCCTTTGCGACCTCAAAACGAAAATAGTTATTGGTACCATCGGCATTGGGCAGGACGAAGGTGCTGCCGACCGGAAACATGAAATCCACGGATGGATTGATATCTGTAGGAATCTCCGTATCCAACACCGGATCGGGATTTACCCCTACGATCAGATTCAGGCGTTCTTCGGCACTTGATTGTTCGACCAGTTCACAGTCATCACCAATGCTGAGTCTGGCCCGGAAACTGCCTTTGATCAATCCATTGAGCAGGTTGTATTGTCCTGCGAGAATACCCTGAAAAAAAGTTGGATCCGGCCCCCTGCCCTGTAACAACATTGCGGCAGCCAACTGAGCGATAGTGAAGGTCACATGTTTTCTGAACAGCACATCGTCAAACACAATGCTCCCACCCAGGAAAGCAAAGACCTGTCCGATGGCATACCAGTTATTAATACCTACCGGGCCATCACGCCCGGCGCATTGCACACCCACCATCTCTCTCATCAACAGGTCTGCCCCCAACTGCGCCGACAACGTTACCAATAGCGGCCCCACCCGGGAGGTATCTCCGGCGTTACCAATGCTAAAACCGAAAGCCAGTCCGCGGCCACTGGAAAGCATGCTCGCATTTTGACTGAAATCCTGCACCCGGGCAAGCCTGGCGACATTGGCAGGCAATGCAGCCGGAGGCGGTATTCGATCGCCTACATCCAGGTATGCTTCCGCGCCGATCCCGATCAATCTGGCCTGGACAGGTGCTTGCGGTGTCCCAATCCAGATATACCAGTTGTCCCGGCTAAAATTGCATTCTACAATACCATTGGCCTGCAGGCTATTGGTATGCATGCCTACTTCCAGTATCCCGGTAAACGATTGATTTTCAAAATCAAACAGCAGGTTGATTTTAGCCCGCACGATTGCATCCTGATAGGCAGCCTGGTTGTCTTTGACTTCGGTGATCATTCCTCCGGTACCATTCAAAGCCAGGGAACGGATACCGCCTCCCTGATTAAATTCCATGCTCAGTGCCACAATACCGTTTACTATTTTGGGTGTGGTGGAAAGAGCCAGGATGGTATTCAGCCGGAAAACAAATCCGGCAGAGATATCGGGTGTATAAACAATACCGGATAGCGATTGACCCAGGATTACCTGCTGAGACGAATTGGCTTCAAAATTGACCTGATCAATACCCGGATCATTTCTTGACATGTGGTGCGATAATCCACCGCCCAAACCCTGCAATGACAACACGCCCAGTGGAATGCCCTTACCTAATTTGACGAGCACATCTACCAGGTAATATTTATAGTCCGGCATGCTGCCAAACTGTGCCACTACCGCAAATCCCGGGTTGCTTCCTGATTGCAGTTGCAGCTCCGCATCAACTACGCCGTAAAAACCCCTGCCAAAGGTGAGATCATCGTCATAGAAAGCAAGGCATCCGGCCAGCCTGAACTTCTTCAACTCAATATCAATGCAAATATCATTGACTTTAAAACCGTCGCCAACCCAGACCTGGCGTTGAGACATTTCCCGGATTTTGCCAAACAGGGTAAATCCACCACTTGCTCCTATACCCTGGCTGTCTCCTTGTATGTCACCGGTCAGACTGACTCCTCCACCGATCATCAAAGCAACACGGTCACCAGCCACTGATTTTATGCCCAGCGTATCCATCACCACTGAGAAGCCAGCTATGGAGAATCCTGATTTGAGTTTGCATTGTATGTTACCTACGGAAATATACGGGCGAACATTGCGAACCACCAGATTCTGAAAGGCAACTGCTCCGGCCATCTCATCCTGCGGCTGATCTTCCGAAAGGGAGAAGTCACCATGCAAGGTAGCCTCCGCGAAAAACTGGGAAGCAAATTTTTCAATCATCAAGGCTGAATTCGGAGCGATGTGACATCGGGCCTTCCACATCGGAATGCTCATCTCCGACAAACTCCTGACCGAAAATTGATAGTCGCCATCCGCGGTGATCAGTGCCTGGTAATTAAAACAATCCTGCTTGTCTATGCGCGCGCTATCGGCCGATTGATTCTTAAAAATGGGCACATGGACCATTCCGGAAAAACCGAGTTTCTGGAATTGGTTGGCAATGACGCCGACTTCCAGCAATTCAATGGAAAACGCCCATCCATCGAGGTTCCCTTCATTCAGGGATAATAACCGGTTGACCGTCACCTCTCCGGTAAAACCCTGATCATCGATCAATACCTGACTGGCTTTTATTTCCGGTTTTGCATTTCCACCGGACCCAGCTAATCCAGGCAACATCCGTATGTTTAATTCACCAATGGCAATACCCCGCCACAACGGATCCAGCATGCCACCGGGGAGCAGGAATGGCGAATGGTATTCCCCGGGCATGGATTTGGCATCCGGACTCGTGGCGTCGCTAAAATCCAGGACGACATCCTGTATGGTAAAATAAAAATCACGCACGCCACTGATGCGGAATGGATCCATACTGATATCCACATAAATATCATCCAGGCTTGCCACATCGATCTCGAAGTGAGTCTCCAGCCTTCCCGGCAAATCCTGTCCGGAAGCATCCACGGGTATAATATGGTTGCTGTTGATCAATACGTCTGCTCCCGCATGAAGACCTTTAAAGCCGTCGCAATCAACACGAACATAGGTACCTCCCTGGTCGCCGGAATTCAGTGGATCGTGCCCTTTCAGAACAATTAAGGCCTGACTGGCTCCAATCTTCAGCGGATAATCGCCAATAAGTCCGATACGCACCCCACTGCTCAAGCCATTGCTTCCCGAAAATGGAATGCGATCAGCCGCAAAATAGAGACGACGTGAGGTATCCGCCGTTTCAATCTCAACCATGATGGTCAAAAAAGCACCCTGGGGGGTGAACTCCGCTTTCAATATGCCCAGAGTATAACCCTTTCCCCCGATCTCATTTCGTATTCCCACCGGCAATTGCAATAAGTCATCCGTGGTGAGACTATTTACCAACCTGGTTTTCAACCCATTGAACAGTGATCTCAATGGGCGCGTCTGTTCCTGATATATGCTCAGCATGGTATTGGCCTGATCGTCGAGTGGGTCCTGTTCCTGATATACCGGGGGAAGGAGCAAATCTGCTGCATTGGGGTAGTGTGCTTCATACTTTTGGGTAAATGTGATCAGGTGCGGATGTTCCAGAGAACCCCGAAGGAGATCGGGATATTCGGGTAAAACGTGAACCGGAGTTAGAGGGAACAATGGGACAATGGTAACAGGTGATTCGGCTGTTGACCTGAAAATGAAAAGTAATAATATAAAATGGGTGAAGGTAGTTCGTAGCATCCTGGTAGTTGTTCGTGTAGTATCAATATGAATTTGTGGTTATCTGATAATCCGGGTGCATGCGTATCCATTGTCTCACGGTCTTCAGTGCCGTGGGATAATCGTCCGTATCCAGGTCACCGCCAGGTCGTATACCAAAAGGAAAATCATGTATGATACCAGCCACATATTCCATGGCCCGGTAAGCACAAAGGATGGATTGGGGATGATCCGGATCGGTTGAAGTGCAGTTTGTATTGTCATCAAGAATGATCTGCAGAAGGTAGTCGGTAAAGGATCTGGCTTTCACATAACCCGCCAGCTCTGCTATGGCCATCAGATTGTCGTCGTTGATTTCTGCTTTGTGAAGGATTCCGGTGAAGTAATCGAGCTGCTGCGGGTCTCCCATCCGCGCCAAAGCCATCCTGGCGGCAACCCTGGCTTCCCGGGAAAGCGATGCATCGCCAATCAGGAGACTGATGCGGTCTGTGGAGCCATCCACATGGAGATACCCGGCCAGCTTGAGTGCTTCCGGATCGGCATACCGGATGGCATAATTGAGGATCGATTGTCCCTGAGAAGAGGAGAAAAGGTTATCCGGAAACCCGGTTAACTGGCTGATGCACTGGTTGCGTACCCGGGTGGACGGGTCGTCAAGGCATTTGGTGAATTGATCCAATACGTTATTCCTTAGTTCCGGATCCCGTACACGCTGGGCAATGTGTCCCATCAGCCGGTAGGCCTGGAGCCGTATGTCACTTTGGCTATCACGGGTATAGTAGATCAGCCGGCTCACATTGGCATATGCATAGGCGGAGTCGTCGAGTTTCTGAAATTGTACACGAAGGATCTTTTCCTGTCGATAACCAGACATCAATGCATCCACATACTCTTCCTGGGCAAACAGCATCCATGACGTGCAGAAGCACCCCAACAACAGCAAAATGTGCTTAAATTTTCTGGGCATGGGCAAAGTGGTTTAGTTAAAGCTAACGAATTCCCACCAATTCACCTGTATGCCCATGCGGATTTTTGAACCTGTATAGATGGCCTGACAGCAATACACATTTGAAGGATGAGTCTACTCCCAAAAGGAAATTTCACAATAACTAACTGTCAATTCGCACCAACGCTTGTTCCCTGGCTGTTTACAAATAACCGAAGGTGAAGAATAACCGAAATCCTGCCCACAGGTTTGCGAGTCAGGAGAGATCTTGATTAAATCATTTCGGACCAGGCGGACAATGCTCATTCAGATAGGCTGTCAGGGTCGTGTAGACATGCCTGGTTGTATTCTCACCCTCATAGATGCCGTGTGAACGGTTCGGATAGGGCATAAAATCAAAGACTTTATTGTATTTGATCAGGGCGTTGATCAGTATTTCGGAATTCTGGTAATGCACGTTATCATCGCCTGTGCCGTGCATCAATAGCAGATGGCCCTGCAGATTCTGTGCGTAGGTAACAGGAGATCCCGCAATGAAATCGTCCATGTTTTCCTGAGGCAGACCCATGTACCGTTCCTGATACACATTATCGTAGCAGAGCTGGTAGGCAACCGGAGCGACCGACATGCCGGTCTGAAACAGGTCCGGATATTGAAACATCATATTCAATGTCATGGAGCCACCACCGCTCCAACCCCATACTGCTACCCGTTCCGGATCGATGAAGTCCCATTTCAGGATCTCCCGGGCTGCCAAGGCCTGGTCGTGGGCATTCAACCGCCCAATTTGGCGGTATACCGAATGGCGCCAGCCGGCCCCTTTCAGGCAGGGTGTTCCACGCGGGTCAACATTGATGATCACGTAGCCCTGTTGAGCCAGGTACACATTCCACAAGGAAACCCAACCATCCGTGGCTGTCTGCCCCCACGGCTCACCGTAGACGTTAAACAGGACAGGGTATTTTTTTGAAGGGTCAAAGGGAACCGGAAAGATGATCCGTCCATCCATGGTTATGTCATCCGCCGTATTCACCTGGAAAAATTGCATATCCGGCCATCGCAGTTTGCTTATTTTACTACGGTAACCAGCATTGTCTTCCAGCATTTTAAGCGTCCGGTGATCGGGTAATGATACCAGTTCATAGGAGACTGGGTCACGCATACTCTGGTGGGTATAAATGGCAAATTTGCCGTCAGGAGCAATCTGGTAAGTGTTGATGCCATCCACATCCTGCGGCGTAACACGGGTCAGGGTTCCGGAACCATCCAGTGGAATACGGAAGAGTAAACGCTGTCGGGACTCTTCCGGGGAAGCTACCAGGTACACCTGATTGCCATAGACGCCATAATACCGGGCGATGTCATAGTTACCGGGGGATAAGTTGGTCTCCTTGCCATTGGCCGGGTCGATGGAATACAAATGACGCCAGCCGTCCTGTTCCGATAGTCGGAGGATCTGTTTACCGTCCGGTGTCAACGGGAGATCCGTAACGACAAACCCCATGGTCAGATCCGGCTGGTCAATATCGATCCAGGTGTCACTCTTCTCTTCATACACCAATCTTGCTTGTCCGGTCCTGGCATCAGCAGACCACATCCGATAATCATTCTGTTTACGGTTTAATTGCTGAATGACCAGTCGACCATCCGGGAGCCACTGCATCCTGGGCAGATAATTGTCCCGTGTGTCACCAGGAATCTTTATCCAGGTGGTTTTGGCATTTTTCACCGTCACCACTCCTACCCGTACAGCGGAGGGAGACATCCCTACTTTGGGATACTGGACCGGAATAATCTTGCTGTAGATGGAGTCAGTATTGTCAATCATATAGAAGTCCGGGATATCGGAAGCGTCCACCTGCCAGTAGGCCAGGCTGGTCCCATCCGGGCTCCAGCGAAATCCATCCTTACAACTGAACTCTTCTTCATACACCCAGTCGAATGTTCCATTGATCACATCACCATTACCATCGTGGGTCAGCTGGGTCTTCTTGCCTGTTGCGATGTCTTCAACCCAGAGGTTGAACCCACTCACATACGCTACCGAGGCATCGTCGGGAGCAAATTTGGCAAACATCAGTGATGAGGCGGGCAGCCCGGCACCAAGCTGGGTCAGCTGGCCGGTCGCCATCCGGTACAGGTAATAATCTCCCCGGGTATTGGTCCGCCAGACCCGCTCCGTATTGGTAAAGATCAGCAAATAGGCGTGATCGTTGGACCAGTCATAGGCATCGATGGATAGGGGTTGGGTGCTTCCTGATGGTTTTAACTTGCCGGCAGCGACCAGCACCTTTCGATTGAGCGAAGGTACATCGTATTGTACCACATCACGACCACCGGCATCGGGATTACGTTCCAGCGTGGTAAATGCACTGGTATTATTCAGCCATTGCACCGGGCCGTATCCATTGGTCCGGAACTCTCCATTCAGAAAGATCCGGTCCATCGTCAACAGGGATGAATCAATCCACTGGGCATGACCTGCAGGCAACCAGCACAGGAGAGTTATCATCAGGTTTAAAAACAGAGACAAACGCATACCTTTTCGATTTTTTCGGATAGGATAATACCTGTAAGATAGCAGCTACTGGGGGGAATTATTGCACCGGCAGCCAATTATTCGTACATGATGAGATTCTGCCGGTTCATGGATAATTACCGGTGTTTGGTTAGGGATTATCAAAATCTGCTTAGCTGTTGGGTTACCTTATGCATTAAAATGCATTCATGCATATAGAGATACAGAATTTTGGAACAACCTATATCTCAACCCAATGTCGTATCCAGTCACGACAACCCTGCTTGTTCACACAGGCAGGGCTTTTTTTTGTCTTTGCTTTTAGGATATTCCAGAAATGAAGATTAATTCCGGGGTGCAGACAGACTTGATTACAGAACATCATTGAATTAAGCCTGATCGGGGCGAATCCATTTTTCAGTTCCCAGAGGTTCATAAGCAGCCATCCTGGCCAACAATTTTCCGGGATCTTCCTCGATGATCAGCATAGAACGGAATATTGGCTTCAGAAATCCCTCTGCCACCATATGGTCGGTTTGCCGTATCATATGATCGTAATAGCCGCGGGTATTTAATATGCCGATCGGAAATTGATGGAGGCCCAGCTGAGCCCAGGTGATCATTTCAAACAATTCATCCAAGGTGCCAAATCCTCCCGGCAAGGCGATGACACCATCACTAAGGTCAAAGATCTTATACTTGCGCGTATGCATGGTGTCGACCACAAAAAGCTGGCTCAGGCTGCCGTGTGCCACTTCCTTTTCTTTGAGAAATGCCGGAATTACGCCGTAAACTTCTCCTCCGGTAGCCAATACCGTATCGGCCATAATGCCCATTAATCCAATATTTCCACCCCCGTAGATGAGACGGATCTCCTTTTTCACCATTTGGTAAGCCAGAGCCTGAGCCGACTCCCGGTAGACGGGATCATTTCCTGCGCTCGATCCGCAGAAAACGGCAATTGCGTGTAGATCGTTCATTTCGATTGGTTCATTTTGCTGATGACAAGATAGGGCTCTTTTGATGGAAAAAAGATGATCCTGATCTGCGGTACTTTATAGGATCAATCAAATCTTTTTCAAAAAATAGTACAAAAAAAAGTTGCCGGGCTGTCCCAATCTTTCTTCCGGGAACGACTAGTTAGAAATCGATTAATTTTAAAACCATTAAAAAAACGATTATGAAAGAGTTCATGTTCATTTTCATTGGAGCCGATTACCAGCAATTAGGACTATCACCCGATGACATTCAAAACCTGATGGGAAAATGGTTTGCCTGGATTGATGAGCTCAAAGCCAAAGATCTTTACATCGAAGGCCGTCCTCTTTCTCCGGCAGCTAAAACCCTCCGCGGTCCTTCGGCAGTGGTTACCGACGGACCTTTCCCGAGATCAAGGATATCGTGGGCGGGTATTTTATCGTAAAGGCAAATTCATTGGCCGAAGCCGCCGAATTGTCTAAAGGTTTTCCGGATTTCCATCTGGGCGGGAGCGTAGAAGTACGGGAAGTGATGGAAATGTGATGTCCGGATCTCATTCGCATACACTGGTTGATCATCTTTTCCGTCACGAAGCGGGAAAGATGATCGCCGTAGTGGTGCGGATGCTCGGAGTCGGCCGCCTGGAAGAAGCGGAAGATCTGGTGCAGGAAGCCTTTTATCAGGCATTGCATACGTGGCCTTTCACCGGCATCCCGGATGAGCCGGCAGCCTGGTTGATGCAGGTGGCCAAACGAAGGGCCATCGACTGGGTCCGGAAAAAAAAGGTACGGCAGACGCATCAAACACAAATCATAAAAGCTCAGGAAGAACAGGAATCTCCTCCGGGTCTGACGCTCCCTGATGAATTGCACGACCAGCAACTGCAGTTATTCTTCGCCACCTGTCACCCTTCACTCGCCGTGGAAGACCAGATTGCCCTGACCCTGAAGATTGCTTCGGGTTTTGGTATCCATGAAATTGCCAGCGCATTGTTAGCCCAGGAAGAAACCATCCGGAAACGCATCTACCGGGCCAGAAAGGCCCTGCAGGAAAACCAGGTAGTGATGTCCATCCCTGCCGGACCGGAGCTTACCACCCGGTTACAGGTGGTACTTAAGGTGTTCTACCTGTTATTCAATGAAGGTTACCAGGCCAGCCATCCCGATTGGGTCATCCGGCAGGAACTATGTGCCGAAGCGATGCGTCTAACCCACCTGGTATGGGAACATCCCCGCACCCGGAGGGGTGAAACGGCAGCTTTAATGGCGCTGATGTCGTACCATGCCTCCCGGCTGGCAAGCCGCACATCGACGGATCACGAGCTGATCTTACTGGCAGACCAGGATCGTAAGTCCTGGAGTAAGCCCCTGATCCTGCAAGGACATTATTACCTGCAACAAGCGCTGGCTTTCAAGCCGATATCCGTCTATCACCTGGAAGCTGCCATTTCGGGCCAGCATTGCATCGCTTCATCGCTGGCTGAAACCGACTGGACACGTATCCTGCATTTGTATGAAATCATGGAAGAAGTTCAGCCTTCGCCGGTTCTGGGCCTCAATAAGGTGGTGGTACTGATGCAAATGGATCGTCACCAGGAAGCATTAAAATTGCTCACCTTCCTGGAGGAGGAACCCGCCATGCATCAGCATCACTATTTTCATGCTGTCAAGGCTGCCTACTACCAGGCCATGGAAGATTTTAACAAAGCGCGTGATGCACTGGAACAAGCGCTTCTGTATACCAGCCACCCTGCTTCTACCCGCCTGTATATCGAAAAGTTACAGCGTTTAAACCAAATCCATTGATGGGGCAATAAGGTCACGCACCAGCGTTTTCATCCACTTCAAAGATGCCAAAAACGTTGTGGTCGGTATCCAGGAAATAACCCTGCCAACACCTGCCCGGGACAGCAAACTTGGGCAAGGCTATCTGCCCTCCATTCTCTAATATAATCCGGGCACAAGCATCGAAATCTGCAACCTCAACCGAACAAGTAAAGGCATTGGTGCCTTGATTCGGTCCTGGTACAGAGGACGGCCGTGCTAAGATGGCTCCCGGGATACCCGTCGTTATGATGCGATAATACTCGATCGGTAAACCATCTTCTTTTACAATCGTCCATCCAAATACCTTGCTGTAAAAATGAACTTCTCTTTCAGGCTGGGAAGATTGAATTTCGAAATAAGCAATGGTATTCATCCGATTCCATTTAAGTAATCAATTTGAATTTGCCCTCAAATTTCAGAAATTCATCCCGGACACCCGAGGGGTAGCTACGTCAAATTTAGAGGTCAGATAAGCACAACCCGGTTTCAGGATTTGGACCTTATTGATTGGAAGGCCCACAGGACGAGTAGTAAAATCAGCGAAGGTGAGCCAATCCACCACCATTCGCTGACCAATATCTGCAAACCACGCTCACTGAAGAATGCCCCGGCATGAATGGGAGATACCTGAATGGGTCGGAACGGGAAGAAGTAACGCTGATTCCATATTGGTGCAAAAAAAGCAACGCCCCGTCCTCCATTGGTAAGGGCATCGAGAACACCATGGGAAGCCATACAGATGAACAGATAAAGCCAGCGTCGAAGCTGGTGGTTGGTCCAAAGCCACCGCTCAGCCATCCAGGCCAGCAAACCTGCGAAAAGTAGCGAGTGGGTTAATCCCCGGTGCCCGAGTACATGATCGTAGGGGATACCAAACCGAAAAGCAATAACATCCAGGTCCGGGATTACAGAGAAAGCAACGCCCAGCCACCTGGTGCGGCTATCCAGCTTTTGAAAAGATGGCCAGAATGAAACCGTGCCGGCAAAAAATGCATGTCCAAATGCTGAAGCCAATAGGAAGTGATTTAAGATTTAAGGATTCGTGATTTAAGATTTTGGATCCTCAAAATGAATAAAATAGGTTATTTCTTCAAGCGCAGGTAATGCAATCCCGGCGCGACCGGATAAAAATTGAACTTCCTGTACAATTCGACATGTTCCGGTTTGCAATACAATTCAAACGTCTCCAGGGCCCTGATGCAAGGTGCCTGCAGAACACCATCCATTAACTGACGACCCAGTCCCTGACCCTGACAATCCGGATGGATGATCACATCAAACAAAATGCCCCGGAAAACGCCATCCGACAGTACCCGTGCAAAGCCTACCATGCGGTCATCCCGGTCCTCTACCAGTCCAAACAAATAGGTGGAGTGCACCAGCATGGTCTCCACCTGAGCGACTGTCCTGGACCGCGTCCACCAGGGATCAGCGTAAAGGGCCATCAGATCTTCTACACGCTGGAACGGTTTCTCCCATTGAACAAACTGATAAGACATCGTGGTATTTCTTTCGGCCGAAGATACCGAGGAAATACACATCACTTGGCCCAAAAAACGCGACTTAAATAACACACATATCGAGGTCATATATCCATTGATCGAAAAACCAGCTCAGCAATTCCGGAAATTATACTATATTGATATCAAATTAATATCATAATGGAAAAATCAAATCACCCCGTTTCCGGCTATTTCGCCCTGGTGCTGATGGTAGCTGCACTGGCAACAGGCATCTATTTTCTGATCATGGCACAACCGATTGGCATCGTCACCAGCATGGTAGCCTTCATTTTCCTGGCTAAAGGACTTTTCTTCATCTATCCCAACGGATCCAAGGTGCTTACCCTGTTTGGCAAATACGTCGGTACCGTGAAAAAGGATGGTCTGTTCTGGGTCAATCCTTTTTATGCCCGTCAGTCGATCTCCCTGCGTGCCCGCAACTTCGACAGCGAAACCATCAAGGTAAACGATAAAAAAGGAAACCCGATACTCATCAATGTAATCCTGGTCTGGCGCGTGAAAGACACCTACAAAGCTGCCTTTGAGGTGGATCAGTATGAATCCTTTGTCCGCGTTCAAACCGATGCTGCCGTACGTACACTGGCATCGCACTATTCGTACGATACATTTGATGATGAGCCGGAAGCCCACACCTTACGCTCCAGCGTCAATGAAGTCAATGACACCCTGGAAAATGAGATCGCAGAGCGGCTGGCCATTGCCGGTATCGAAGTGATGGAAGCCCGTATCGGATACCTGGCCTATGCTCCTGAGATTGCCAATGCCATGTTGCGTCGCCAGCAAGCCGAAGCCATCGTCGCTGCCAGACATAAGATTGTGGAAGGAGCCGTGAGCATGGTCGAACTGGCCCTGGCTGATCTTTCCAAAAAAGAGATCATCGAGCTGGATGAAGATAAAAAAGCCACCATGGTCAGCAATCTGATGGTTGTCCTGTGTGCCGACCGCGATGCCACACCGGTAATTAATACCGGAACCCTGCATTCTTAATCCGATCCGAGACTTTATGTCCAAAAAGAAAAATTTCGTACTTCGGATTGATGACAAGACCTACGAAGCCATTGAAAAATGGGCTGCGGACGAGTTTCGCAGTGTCAATGGACAGCTGGAATGGATCATCAGCAAAGCGCTGAAAGAGGCAGGGCGGTGGAAAAAAGCGGGTGATGATAAATCAAAAAATGAAAGCGCCTAGGTTTCTTTTTCGTCCCAGTCGCGCATTTTGATCAACAGTTCTGCACGATTGCGGACATCAAGCTTGGCAAACAGGTGATTGATATGCGTCTTGACGGTACTCAGGCTGATGGAATGTCTGGCAGCAATCAAAGGATTGGTCAACCCTTCGATCATATCTTTCAAAACTTCAAATTCCCTGGGACTTACCGGATCGGTTAAATCCTGATTGAGAACCGCGATCGGGATTGCCCGTTTCCGGAAGTATCGTGCATGATTCATCACTGCCACTTCTATAGTCGCAACCAGTTCATCGCCATTGAAAGGCTTAACCAGATAGGCCATTGGATAGCGAAATTTCGCTTTATCAATGGTTGGCTTGTCAGCGTATGAAGTGAGAAAGATAAATGGAATGAAGAGGGTTTCATTGATTAAGGTGGCCAGATCCAGACCTCCTGGTCCCTTGCCAAGATGAATATCCAGGACTGCGAAGTCGGGCTGCTCAAGCGTCAGGGCTCTTACCGCCGCGGGATAGTCCGGACACACGGAGACCACTTCATAGCCTTGTTCGGTCAGTTCGCCCGCAATATCCCGGGCTATCAGCGGTTCATCTTCTACGATCAGTATACGCATCACGTGGTGGACAGGCGGAATTTACGAATATGCATCTCGACCCAGGTACCCGCATGATTGCTGATTTCCATTTCAGCCTCCAGTTTACGCGCAAAGTCACGGATCAGTCGCAACCCAAAGGATTGATTTTCCTGGTCAAGCTCGGACTTGGAGATTCCTCTGCCATTGTCTTTCACTGTAAGCACAAGTTCGTTTGGATGATGCCTCAGCATGACATTGATTTCTCCTTTGTCCTGAGTGGTGAATGCATGTTTGAGCGTATTGCTCAGTAATTCATTCAGAATTAATCCCAGTGGAATCAATGTTTCGACATCCAGTACCACATCATCAATATCCGTATGCAACCGGATGTCCTGATCATTTACATGAAATGAATGGAATAAATGATGGGTTAATTGCCGGATGTACTCGTTGACATTCATTCCGGCCAGATCCTCGGAAAGGTAGAGATTTTGATGAATGATGGCCATGGATTTTACCCGGTTCTGACCGTCTTTGAAGACGGCTTTACTGGACTCGTCCTGCATTTTCTTGGAATGCAAATTGAGCAGACTGGAAACGATCTGTAAGTTGTTTTTGACCCGGTGGTGTATCTCCCGTAACAGCCCTTCCTTTTCTTCCAGGGCGTCGGTGATACGGCGGTTTTGACTTTCAAGCTTACTGTTGATGCGGGACTTATACCGGACAAATCCAAGGCTGAGGCCAGCCAGAGCAAGCAACGAACCCGAAATATAAAACAGCAATGTATTCTCCGTCTTTTTCTTGTCGAGCTGAAGATTGGATTTAAGTAATTCTTCTTCTTTCAGGCGTGTCTGGTACTTAACTTCCAGGTCCTGGAGATTGTATTCCATGGTTTTCGTCCGCAAACTGTCCTCCAACAGCATGGTCTGTTTTAAATAGCTCAGGCTTCTGGCCGGTTGGCCCATTTTTTCATACAGGTGTGCTATTATCTCCAGAAATCCTTTTTCCTGATATAATTTTTTCTGATCCACGGTAAGCTTTAATCCATGTAAAGCCGCATCAAGCGCTGCCGTGAGATAACCCCCGTTTTCTTCCAGTTCGGTGAGGTAATCATAGCTGATGATCAGATTGTTCCAATGCTCCAGTCTGGTTTGTTCTTTGATTGCAGTTTGCATCCGGGCTATTTTATCATCGGTAGACTCTTCCGGTTCAAAGAAGTAAAGCACATTATGGAATTTATCATTTTTCATCCGGTCCTCATCCTCACCAACGAGGTCCAGGTATTCCCTGGCATAGCGGGCATATTCCGCCATCTGGTTGCGACCGAAATAAAACTGCATCATCAGATAGAGAACCAACCCGTGGTCTTTCCGGATCATTTTTGTCCTGGAGACTTCGTAAGCTTTAAGCAGGTAGATTTCTTCCTCTTTATCCCGTTTTTGATTTTCGTAATTGTTGGCGATATCGGCGTAAACCAGGTAATTGGCGTAGTGCTCTCCCCGCTCATCATTCATGATCTCCGCTTTTTGCAAAAAGTACAGGCAACTGTCCGAGGCCAGGTCTTCCATAAAAAAATGTGAAAGGGTATGATAGATTTTTCCACCCCAGGAACCACTGGACGGATCGTCAGCCAGAACAAGAGCTGACCGGTTTAACTGCAAGGCTGTTGTCTGGTCACCATGAAGGCGAAGCGCCACAATCTTACGAAACAAAATTTTCGCCTCACTTTCACGATCGCCTGTTTTTTGGGCAATGATAAGCGCCTGATCGAGTAAAATAAGTGCGCTATCGGGATTCTGTAATGACATGACCCGGGCCAGTTCGACCGCTGCTTCCATTTGTTCTCTGGAACCCGGATGACTGTTAAAGGCTTGCCGTAATGAATCCAGGTTACCCTGTGCCTGGGCAAAGGATGAATACGGGTTTATGATCCAACCCATAGCCATCAGTACCATGCTGATTTGGAAAAATCCGGACAAAAAATCCACCCTGGGGTTGATGCGCAATCGAAGGCTATGCTGGCAAATTTGCCTCAGACTTACGGTTGGCATCAGGTCATTGTGATGAAAATGGCCAGCTGATCTCATGTAAAATATCGTTCTCTAAATTATCAAAATTATGAATGCACCATTTGGATTATTATTCAGATTATTCCTGGCCGGCGTGGTTGTGACCGCCATCTTTTCCTGTTCGAAGGAAGATGAGGAAGATCCGGTCCAGCAGGTCGTGTCTGCCGCCGGTGACATCCAGGCTGCCATCGATGAATACCGGAATTTATTGGGGCCAAATAACGGTGGCACTGCAGGAAGTCAGGGATCGGGAAGAAGAGAGATCAACTGGGAAGGTGTTCCCGATGAATACTCATCACCCAACGACTATCCGTTTGAATTCTTCAACACCGCTGAAGGCACGCGGGCCCGGGGTGCCGTTTTCAGTTCTCCTGGCGGGAAAATTCAGGTAAGCGCCTCAAAAAATAATCCGACCCAGACACTCTTGCATTTTGGCAACATCAATCCCCAATACACCGAAATATTTCCGGCATTCAGCGGTGACAAGCTGTTCTCACCCGTTGAAAGCAATATTGTCGATTTACGATTTTATATACCCGGTACCAACCAGGCAGCCGTCGTGAACGGGTTTGGCGCTGTTTATGTGGATGTCGACGAGGTTGAAAATACTGCGTTCGAATATTACGACATCAATGAAAAGCTGCTTGGAACTTACAAGACCGAGACCCAGAATGAAGGGCATGTCTTTCTGGGTGTTTTGTTTAAGCAGGCCATCGTGCATCATGTACGGATCACCTATGGCAATACCACACTCGGGCCCGATGATGGTGGGAATGTTGATGTGGCTGTCATGGATGACTTTGTATACGGCGAACCTGTTCTTCCCCAATAAATGGACCTAGGGATTATCGACATTAAAACGATCCTGATCTAGGTGGGTACTGAACAGCCATTTCCCGGCACATCCGGATAGGTAACCACCCCATCTATCAGCCGGACACCCTGCGCAGGATCCTGTTTTAACAAAAAGGGACCGTCGATGTCTGCGTAATCCACCAGAGGCAATAATTGGGCGGCAGCGGATATGCCAACTGAGGTTTCGGTCATGCAGCCGATCATGATCTTCAGTCCCAGCTGACGGGCTTCGGTGATCATGGCCCGGGCCGGTGTGATACCACCGCATTTCATAAGCTTGATGTTGATGGCATCGTAATACTGGCCACAGGATGCGACGTCTGAGGGCAGATGACAGCTTTCATCAGCCATGATCGGCAAGGCCATTTTACCCTGTATAGCCCGGATACCTGCCAGATCGCTAGCCGGGAGCGGTTGCTCGATGAATTCCACGTCCATGTCTCGCAGGTAAGCACTCATCTTGATGGCTTCCTCAGGGGTCCATCCGGCATTGGCATCGACCCGTATCGTGGCATTGCTCCGGCTTCGGACAGCTTCCACCAGCTGGCGGTCCTGCGGACCGCCCAGTTTGATCTTATATACCGGCCAGGGATTGGCTTCCAGAAAAGCCACCGCCTGATCAACCGGGATGAGTCCAATGGTCAGTGAACTGAGCGGCACCGACGCTACCGAAAGATCCAGGTATTTCCAGGTCGTCAGGCTGTTCAGTTTACCAAACAGATCATAGGCCGCCATATCCAGTGCACAAAGGGCGAAAGGCTCATCCGCCAGCACCGGCTGCAGATGCTCATAAACCACCTCGGGATGCGTAATCTCCAGTGAAAGCAACAATGTCCTCACCCGCTCCAGGGCCTGCTGCAAACGTTCCGGTGTAATGCCGTAATAGTGAACACAGGTCGCTTCGCCCCATCCGGTTTGGCCGTCCTGTTCGAGGCCTACCAATAGGGCGTCTCGGTGGCTTACCTGCCCATGGGCGGTTGCAAAGCTTCCGGCGATCTCCAGTCGGAGTGGTTTAACGATCAGTTTCATAGTTGATACCAGGGTTCGTGAATGGTGATGGTGGCCGCCTCAGCATCCAGAGTCGCCCGGCAGCCTACCGGAAAAGTGCACAGATTGGGTACATGCCCAAACGAAAAGCCGCAATAAACCGGAACGCCCAGACCGGCAAATTGATTCGTCAGGGTCTCCCGCAACGTAAGCGACCGGTCCTCCGGACCGGCCTCACAATCGGCAAAATCTCCCAATACCACGCCGGCTACCCGATCCAGGTCATAAGCCTGCCGAAGTTGCGTCAGCATACGGTCGATGCGGTAAGGCTTCTCACCAACATCTTCCAGGAAGAGCAGCGCTCCTTCCAGATCCGGTGCGTATGGCGTGCCGGCCAATGCAGCAACCAGAGACAGGTTTCCTCCCACCAATCGTCCTGTGGCTACCCCACCCCGGATTACAAACGGCGATAACACTCCTTCCGGGGCCGGATCAAGGGTGGCAAGCGGTATGGTTTTCGGAAAATCCGTATTCATCAGAATGGCCTGCAACTGATCGCGGGAGTAATCCGTCAGTTCCATGCCAGCTACCGGGCCATGCAGACCGGGCATCCTGTCTTCTGCCCACCGGGCTGCATGGAAGGCCGTGATATCACTGAAGCCCAGGATGGGTTTGTTTGCTCTCCGCCACAGACCGGCAGGCAGCTGGGGTAAAAGCCGAGAACAGCCATAGCCACCGCGGATACACCAGATCAGGTCCACATCCGGGTGTTCCAGGTGATGGATCAGATCCTGGATTCGCACAGCGTCGGTTCCAGCCAGATAGCCGTATTCCGCATGCACAGCATCCGTATAATGAGGCTTGAGGCCCAGGGACTCCACATTGGCAATAGCCCGGGCCAGCTGCTCTTCACGGATAGCGCTGCCGGGGGTGATCAGTCCAACAGTCATTCCCGGCTGGATCGGGCCCCTATATTTGCGCAGGGCCCGGTGATCTTGGGTGTTTTCCGGTGATTGACGTATCCAGCTTCCGGAGATCAGAGCCGGTGCAAGGTGGTTGAACTGACGGCGTTTCATGGAAGACAAGATAATGGTTATTTCCACAATTAGATCCGGAAGACCCTGCATGGCTCTGTGCTGGATGTCCCGCGCGCTCTTGTGACCCATCCGCGTTCCTTGCCTCTCTACTGCTGCACTTCGGACATCAGGTGATCAGGTATCCTTTGGAACTTGAATGCTCCTGCTTCTGCATCACCTTTTTTATTTGGTAAATCCAACGGAAGTATTATCTTTGCAGTCCTAAAAATTACTTCGTTTAACTTTTTTGATTTATGGCACATCACGCTTCGGCTAAAAAACGTATCCGTCAGACCCTAAAGCGTAACATTCAGCAGCGCTATTATCGCAAATCTACCCGTACGGCAATGAAAAAATTGCGTGCTATGACCGATGCTTCGGAAGCGCAGGCTTTCCTGCCTAAAGTGATCAGCATGGTTGATCGCCTTTCAAAGAGAAACATCTGGCATAAAAACAAAGCGAATAATATCAAGAGTAAGTTGATGCATTTCGTCAACGCCATCTAAGGATATCCATAACGCCCAAAGGAGATCCATATAGTAAGTGCATTCGTATTCCGGATGCACTTTTTTTGTGCCATTTTCCCATTTCAGCAGTACAAGCAGTTCATCGTCTGATCTGGTGACCACCTCCCGGTCAAGGTACTTATTTCTGATGCCAGACATCCAAGAACTTTTTCCTACATTTATACGAACGATCATTCGTATCTATGCTGTTCGAATTAACCATCGATAAGATCATCCCCCTCACCGATCAGTGTTCTGAATTCCACTTTCGCATTCCACCGGAACTGAAAGACAACTTTCAATACCGGCCTGGACAGCATCTAACCTTTGAAGAGATCATCGATGGTGAAAAAGTCCGGCGCAACTATTCCATCTGTTCCGGGCCTCACGATGAAACCCTGGCCATAGCCATCAAGAAAATCACCGGTGGTCGTTTCACCACCTTTGTTTACGATCACTGGCAGACCGGACGCACCGTCAGAACCCTGAAGCCCATGGGTAGATTTGTTTTGCCTGCGACGGATAGTGAGCAGCCGGAACATTTTATTATGCTGGCAGGTGGCAGCGGGATCACCCCGGTGATGGCCATGCTGCGTCATGGCTTACAAGGCCACTCCGCCTGGCATTTTACCGTTTTTTATTCCAATAGCTCGGTACGGGATATCATCTTCCGCGAAGAACTCGACGCATTAAAGAATACCTACCTGGACCGGCTTTCCATTTTTCATATCCTGACCGGCGAACTATTGGACAATCCTTTGTTCAGCGGCCGCATCGATGCCTGGAAACTCAGGCAGTGGAATATGCACCTGGTGGACTTCACCCATGCCGACGGGATCTTTCTTTGCGGCCCGGGCAACCTGATGCAGGTATCACGCGAAACCCTGCTCGATCTGGGTGTACCGTCCGCCAACATCCACCAGGAGTGGTTTTCACCCCCTGCCCTGACCGCTTCATATAAGAAGGAAAACCAGGACATTCCTGGTGAATTCGTCCATGCTACCATCGAGGTCATCCGGGACGGCCAGCACCTGCACATACCGGTAGTACATTCCCTGCAGACCATCCTGGACGCAGCCGAAGCGGCAGAAATTGATCTGCCCTACTCTTGTCGTGGAGGTGTCTGTGCGACATGCAAAACCCGGTTGCTGAAGGGTGAAGTATCCATGCAGACCAATTACGCCCTGGAAGTGGATGAATTGGAAGCCAACTACATCCTGGCCTGTCAGGCTATTCCCAAATCCGGTCACATAACCATCAGTTATGACGGAAATTAGTCCCAAGAAACAGCAGATCTATCTGGAGGCAGCACGACTGTTCCAGCATCGCGGATATGCTGCCACCTCCATGCGTGCGATCGCCGATGCGGTAGATCTCGAAGTATCCTCATTGTACAGCCATATCCGGTCGAAAGAGGAGTTGTTGCAGGAGATCTGTTTTCGCGTTGCGGGCC
Source organism: Lewinellaceae bacterium (assembly GCA_020636135.1). Lineage (NCBI taxonomy): Bacteria > Pseudomonadati > Bacteroidota > Saprospiria > Saprospirales > Lewinellaceae > Lewinellaceae bacterium. Next base: position 117,309 of record JACJYK010000001.1, on the reverse strand, counting down.
AATTTCTGGATGCCATCAACCGGATACAACGGCAATGGGAGGATCCGAAGCAGCAACTGGAAGAACTATTACGCTTCCACATCCAGATCGCACTCGAAGATCCCACCTCGTCTACGGTATTTTCAGATGAATGGAAACACCTGAGGACCGAAGAACGGGGGGCGTTTCTGGAGCTGCGAAGACATTACGAACAACAGTTTCTGGCTGTCATCCAGTCTGGTCAGGCACGTGGAATATTCCGTGCTTACCCTGCGCCCTGGATCATGCACACGCTGATCTCCAGTCTCACCTGGCTGTACCGCACCCGGATAAACCGGGAACCGAATGAACAGGAGCAATTGATTGAGTTGTTATTAGCTATGAATATGCATGGAATTATCAAAAACTGAAATCCTATGACCACGGAATCCTTAGCCCGGCGTTTTCAAGATAAGATCGACCAGGAAATCAAGATCGAACCCAAAGACTGGATGCCGGACGCTTACCGCAAAACCCTGGTGCGGCAAATAGCACAACATGCCCACTCGGAAGTGGTCGGTATGCTGCCGGAGGGTAACTGGATAACCCGCGCGCCGTCATTAAGGCGCAAGGTCGCCCTGCTGGCCAAGGTGCAGGATGAAGCCGGCCATGGCCTCTATCTTTATAGTGCCTGCGAGACACTGGGTGTTACGCGGGAAGAGCTCATCGGGGAATTACTTTCCGGCAAAGCAAAATATTCATCCATTTTCAACTACCCGACACTGACCTGGGCAGACATAGGCGCTATCGGCTGGCTGGTGGATGGCGCTGCCATCATGAATCAGGTACCGTTGTGTCGCTGTTCCTATGGTCCTTATGCCCGTGCCATGGTGCGGGTGTGCAAGGAAGAAAGCTTCCATCAGCGGCAGGGTTTTGAAATCCTGCTCACGCTGTGTCAGGGTTCGGTCGAGCAAAAAGCCATGGCTCAGGATGCCCTGGACCGGTGGTGGTGGCCTTCGTTGATGATGTTTGGCCCTCCGGATCAGGATTCGGTCCATACTGCTCAATCCATGCAATGGAAGATCAAACGATTTACGAACGATGAGTTGCGGCAAAAATTTATTGACATGACGGTGCCTCAGGCAGCGGTGCTGGGCTTGACCATTCCGGATCCGGAATTGCAATGGGATGAAGCCAGTGGGCATTACCATATCGGCCCTATTGACTGGGATGAGTTCCGCGAGGTACTGAAAGGCAATGGCCCCTGTAATGCCGAGCGATTAGCTGCCCGGCAGCAGGCACACGATGATGGTACCTGGGTGCGGGAAGCCGCACGAGCGTATGCTGCAAAGCAAAGAGAAAGGACGAAAATAGCAGGTTGAACTTAAACGTATTAAATCATGCAAACAGAATGGCCCCTGTGGGAAGTATTTATCCGGCCTAAAAATGGGCTGCATCACATCCATGCCGGTAGCCTCCATGCCACTGACGCCGCCATGGCCATCCAGAATGCCCGCGATGTTTACACCCGCCGGAATGAAGGTGTAAGCATCTGGGTCGTGGAATCGGCTCACCTCCATGCTTCCGATCCGGAAGATGCCGATATGCTGTTTGAACCGGCCAGGGATAAAATTTACAGGCATCCGACTTTTTACGATTTACCCGACGAAGTAAAACACATGTGATGGATAGCAATTGGCAACCGTTGGATCATTTATTATTGATGCGGGGAGATGACTGCCTTATCCTCGGTCACCGCCTTTCCGAATGGTGCGGTCACGGCCCGATCCTGGAACAGGACATGGCACTGACTAATATCGCGCTGGACCTGATCGGGCAGGCGCGGCTTTATTACCAGTATGCCGGCGAGCGATTGGGTAAGACGGAAGATGAGCTCGCGTATCTGAGGTATGAACGGAATTATTACAATGCCTGGCTGGTGGAGTTACCCAACAGTGATTTTGCCCACACCATCGTACGGCAATTCTACTTTGACTGGTATGAAAATGCTTTGCTCGAAGCGTTGGAAGGAAGCACCAATGAACGATTGGCTGGCATTGCAGCCAAATCACGCAAAGAGGCTCGCTACCACCGCCAATACAGCAGTGAGTGGGTTATCCGCCTGGGCGACGGCACCGATGAGAGCCGCCGTCGCATACAGGCAGCACTCGACCTCATCATCCCATACACCGGTGAATTATTTCAAAATGTAAGCCTCCACCAGGCGCTGATAGACGATGGTTCTCTCCCGGATATGACAGGTTTATGGCCCGGGACGGAACAAGAGATCTTGGAAGTTCTCCGGGAGGCCGGGTTAGCGCTGCCGGATGCACCATGGCTCCCGGCCCGGGGTCGCGAAGGGCGGCACACCGAGCATTTAGGATTTATTTTGACTGAATTACAATACATGCAACGCGCCTACCCCGGCTTAACCTGGTAAGATGAACAGAACTTCCTATATCCCTGATGAAAAAGTGATCTGGCAGCAGCTCGCTACCATACCGGACCCGGAAATCCCGGTGATATCCATCGTAGAGCTGGGCATGATCCGGAACATCGACATCACGAGTGAACAGGTGATCGTCTATCTGTCTCCGACATACAATGGTTGTCCGGCACTCGAAGTCATCCGGATGCAGATCCGCGCCGTGCTGGAACAATCCCTCGCAGTGCCGGTAAAGGTTCAGATCACCCTGGATCCGCCGTGGACCACGGACTGGATCACGGCGGAAGGATTGCAAAAGTTGAAAAACTATGGCATAGCCGCTCCAAAGCGGCGAAAATCCCTCACCGGTTGGCGGGATGACGCAGCCAGTGTATCTTGTCCCCATTGTGGCTCAGAGGCAACCGAATTGGTGAGTCAGTTCGGTTCTACACCCTGCAAGGCCCTGTACCGCTGTACCGATTGCCTGGAGCCTTTTGATTACTTTAAATGCCATTAACCATGTCCCTTTCTCCGCATGAATCGATACGGTTTTCTACCCAGCAGGGCATAGCTACCATCACCCTGAACCGTCCCGAAGTTTACAACAGTTTTGACCGGTCCATGGCCCTGGCCCTTCAATACCATCTGGATCAGATCTCTTCAGATCCTTCCATCCGTGTGATCGTGATCCGTGGCAATGGCAAAGCATTCTGTGCCGGACAGGACCTGAAAGAGGTGGTAGATCCAAACGGGCCGGATCTGACCCGCATCGTCAGCGACCATTTTAATCCCATCGTCCAGCGTATCCGTGCCATCGAAAAACCGGTCGTCGCTGCAGTGCATGGCGTTGCTGCCGGCGCCGGTGCCAACATCGCTCTTGCCTGCGATCTGGTACTTGCAGCCGAATCGGCATCATTTATACAGGCTTTTTCCAAAATCGGACTGATACCCGATAGCGGCGGAACCTATTTTCTGCCGCGGCTGGTCGGGCTCGCCAGGGCCACGGCCCTGATGATGCTGGGAGATAAAGTGACGGCAAGCGAAGCCGAACGCATCGGTATGATCTACCGGGCTGTGCCGGATAGGGAGTTTGAAGATGCACTGGAACAATTGCAGCATAAGCTAGCCTCCATGCCTACTATCGCGCTGGGGCTGACCAAACGCGCACTTAACGATTCGATGGAAAATGGTCTGTCCATTCAGTTGCGTCTGGAAGAGCTGTTCCAGACCACCGCCAGCCAGACCGATGATTACCACGAAGGAGTCCGTGCTTTTCTGGAAAAACGTGCCCCTCAGTTCAAGGGGAAGTAAACCATGATCCCTTCTCCTTGTTTCTAACATAATTCAGGTCTTGTACCTGGAGAAGGATTGTCCCTTCTGATTACATCATCTTAATAACATCGACCGAATGATCTCGAAGAAAATGGAAACGGCCCTGAATGAACAAATGGGCCTTGAAGCATATGCCTCATTTTTATACCTGGCCATGGCGTCGTGGTGTGACCACCAGGGCCTGCGCGGATGTACTTCATTTATGCGCCGCCAGTCGGATGAGGAAAAAGAACACATGTTACGGATCGTCAACTACATGTCCACCGTCGCCGGACGCGCCGTAATCCCGGCTGTCAGCCAGCCACCCCAGGACTACGATTCGGTCCGGTCCATGTTCGAACAAGTGTATGCTCACGAGCAGAAAGTCACCAAATCCATCAACCATCTGGTCCAGTTGGCCGATGAGGAGAAGGATTATTCCACCCACCACTTTTTACAATGGTATATAGCTGAGCAACGGGAGGAAGAAGACCTGATGCGAAATATCCTTGACCGCATTCGCCTGATCGGTGATGGCTCGAACAGTCTTTACTTTATCGATAAGGAAGTGGAAGCCATCAACCAGGCCACAGCATCGGGAGTAGGGGAAGAAGGCGGAGAATAATTTCGGCACCTTAAGCTGGTAATTGATAATGCAGCATCCAGCGGAATCCGTACCGGTCTTCACAGAAGCCAAAGACAGCGCCCCAAAACTGGACCCGCACCGGATCCATGATATTTCCACCTGCTGATAATTTGTCAAACAGGGAACGCAGTTGGTCTTCACTGTCGCAGGCAAGCGATAAGGCAATGTGATTGCCTACCTGATAGGGCTTGCCGGGCGCAATCATATCGGAGGCCATCACCACCAGCGATCCGTTTTGCAGCGTACCATGCAGAATCTGATGCTGAATCCCAGCCGGGCATTGGTCAGCTATCGGTGATTCGGATATCCTTTGCAGGGTCAGTTCTCCTCCCAGGCAGGATTGGTAATAGGTCATTGCCTCCTGGCAGTTGCCATTGAAGTGCAGATAATTTGCTAATTGAGCCATGATGAGCTGTCATTAAAAGGTATAATGCAAATTTCTGCCTTTGCAACGGCACGGGAAATGGTGGTTTACGCCAAATAAACGGTATGATTGCACCTACGGGTTGCCTGCAGTAAATCCATAGTCCCGATCCACCTTACAGATCCGGACTTTGTATTCGCTGTACCAGGTAGACCGTCCACGCTGTTGTGCCTCCCAGTGTTCTGCCTGCCGTTTCCAGTTCCGGATATCCTCCAGGCTTGCCCAGTAGGATATGGTGATGCCCAAGCCATCGCGGGCGCTTTCATGACCCAGGTATCCCGGCTGTTGCATGGCTAACTCTTCCATCCGGTCTGCCATGGTTCCATAACCCTGGTCCCCTTCGGTTCGGAGTGATGTGAACAGCACGGCATAGTAGGGAGGCTGAGGAGTCTGTGCAATCATAAGGTGAGTTTTTTAGTACATCATTCAGAAAGGCAAAGATACATCCCGCCTTTGCACGGTGCATTTTTATATCTCCCGGCAGCATGCTCAGGGAATTGCATATCGAGACAAAATACAATACCTTAAATTTTTGATTATTTTGAGATACTTCTCTCATTGAGGGGAAGGTATATCCCTACATTCATGGACGAAGAAACACCAAAAACCGAAAAAGAAAAAAAGAAGAAGAAGCTTGGCATCAGCAAAGAAGCGATCAATATCATCCGGACGACCTATCGCAACAACATCGACCTGACCAGCATTGCGGACAGTAAGGCGAACATCCTGATGAGTTTAAATTCGCTGATGCTGACATTTCTGATTCCGATTGTCCTGTCCAATCTTGATGAAATTATCCTTTACCGTCTCTATGTCCCGCTGATCCTGCTGGCGATCACTTGTGTGGCATGCATCATCATTGCCGCCCTGGCCACCCGGCCGGTTAAGATGGGCACGCAAAAAGTAAAGGCGGATACGGGAGATCGGACCCGGATGAGCCCGTTCTTCTTTGGTAATTATTACCGGATGCAGCGGGAAAATTATTTTGAAATGCTCGAGGAGACCCTGGCAGAACCCGAACTGATCCTGGATTCCATCAAATTGGACCTTTATTTTCTCGGCAGGAGCATCGGCCAGAAATACCATAAGATCCGTATCTGTTTCCTGGTATTTATCCTGGGAATTTCGGCATCGGCTCTGGCCCTGATCGTTATGCTGATTACCCGGAATTAACGCATCGCATTCCGCAGGCTGAAGCCGTAGGGTTATAGGGACGTGTTTCCCCAGGCTGAAGCCGTAGGTTTATAGAGACATCTGCACCCTATGATACCTCTTTCCTCTATGCACCTCGCCCTATGCTCCATGCTCCATGCTCCATGCTCCATGCTCCATGCTCCATGCTAGGTTCCCCAGGCTGAAGCCGTGGGGTTATAAGGTGTTATGCTTCTGATTCCTCTGCTACCTCCATGCTCCATGCCCAATGCTCCATGCTCCATGCTCCATGCACCATTTTTTGTCCCCCAGGCTGAGGCCGTGGGGCTATGGGAACCTTTTCCACCCATGGACACCTCTGCTACCTCCTCGCTCCATGCAGTCGTGGCGGTCGCGACCATGCTTTGTCCCCCAGGCTGAGGCCGTGGGGCTATGGGAACCTTTTTTACTTCTGATACCTCTGCAACCTTTTTTACTTCTGATACCTCTGCTACCTCCTCGCTCCATGCTCCATGCCCAATGCACCATGCTTTGTCCCCCAGGCTGAAGCCGTGGGGCTATGGAAACCTTTGCCACTTCTGATACTTCTGATACCTTTTTTACCTCTGATACCTCTGCTACCTCCTCGCTCCATGCTCCATGCTCCATGCACCATGCTTTGTCCCCCAGGCTGAGCCGCGGGGCTATGGGAACCTTTGCCACTTCTGATACCTCTGCTACCTTTTTTACTTCTAATACCTCTTTCCCTCCCCATCAACTCCACAACCGGTCCCACGACCGCACGTCATCCCACTCCGGTGTCGGACGGAAGAATGACTGATCCTCCGGATCCAGGTGCTGCCTTGCGATCTCCTCGTTCAGTTCTATGCCAAGGCCCGGACGCTCAGGTACGATGGCAAATCCTTTCTCGATCATCGGCTCACCACCGGTATTGGCCAGGTCATTCCAGTAAGGCACATCGATGGAATGGTGTTCGAGGGCAATGAAATTCTGGGTGGCCGCAGCACAGTGTACGTTGGCCATAAAAGAGATAGGTGTGCCGGCAAAATGCATGGCCATCGCCACACCGTGATCTTCGCCGTAATCGCCGATCTTCTTGGTTTCCAATAAACCTCCAGCGCTGGCCAGGTCGGGATGAACGATGTCCACTGCCCGGTTATCAATCAATTTGATGAATTCTTCCTTCAGGTAGATATCTTCTCCCGTCAAAACCGGCGTTTCGATGGCACGGGCTATTTCCGCCAGCTGTTCCGTGTATTTCCAGGGTATGAGGTCCTCTAACCAGGCCAGACGGAAGGGCTCCATGGCCCGGCCCAGACGGATCGCATTATTCAAATCAAAATGGCCGTAATGGTCGGACGCCAGGGGGATCTCGTAGCCTACCGCTTCGCGAACCCGCGATACATAGTCCGTGAGAATGTCCAGCCCCTTCTCGGTGATCTGTACCGCAGTGAAGGGGTGCTCTGTCGCCCCATAGCTCCCGGGAGACATATCCCATTGACGGCGGATATCCCAGAAGTTGGAGTTGACAATGGTACCGGGTATGTCTGCTAGCATGCGCAAACCGAAATCCATTTTCAGGAAGGTGAAGCCCTGATCCTCTACGCGGGTTCGCATCTTTTCTGCGAAACCTGCCGGATCATCCACCTCCGGTGTATCGGCGTACAGGCGTACCTTGTCGCGATACTTTCCACCCAGCAACTGGTAAGCAGGGACTCCATAAGCTTTGCCGGCCAGGTCCCAGAGGGCCATCTCCACGGCACAGACTCCTCCTGCCTGCCTGCCATGGTATCCGAATTGTTTGATGCGCTTGAAGACCATCTCAACATTGCATGGGTTCAGGCCCAGGATCCGGGACTTGAGAAATAGCGCATACCTCCAATTGGCACCATCACGCACTTCTCCCAATCCATATATTCCCTGATTGGTATCGATCCGGATAACCGGGCAGCGGCCGGTACTGTTCATCACCGTCGCATAACGCATATCGGTGATCTTCAGGTCAGTGGGTGCCGAAGCGCGGTTCACCTTCTGCGTAGTGTATTCCAGCGTCTCCGTGATCGGCGCCGCCATCATGGCTCCCAGGGCCAGTCCGCCCATACCGGATTTACGAATGAAATCACGCCGGCTATTAGCGCTATTGTCCGTTTGTTCATTATCGCGGACACCAAAGCGTTCAAGAAATTTTTTCGAAGGAGAAGACATGGGGTTAAAGATTTATGATTTGAGATTTAAGATTTCTGACTACTGTCTACTGATTACTCACTACTGACTTGCTGGCTCATCACCAGGTCCGGTCTTTCATAAAAGCATCCAATTCAGCGCGGGTCATCGGGATCTTATCCGGATTGGCATCGAGCCATGCAATAAAATCCTGTTTGATCTCATCGGACCACTGGGCATCGATCTGTCCCGGCGTATATTTTCCTTCGCGCAGCCGCTGATGTCCAAACTGGTCGCGCAGTGCAATAAATTCTGAGGTGATGACGACCTTCTCCAATAAATGTGGAGGAATGGCAATGATCCCTCCTTCTTTGGCAAGGATCACGTCACCAGGCAATACCGTGGCGCGACCGATGCGGATAGGATTGTTGATGGAAGAGAGCATCATCTGTTGTATGTATGATGGGTCATAACCCTTGACCCAGGCATTGAAACCATCGATTTTGGAGAGTCCTTCACAGTCGCGTACCGATCCGTAGAAGATCACCCCGTTGTGGGAGTGCGCGTAGATTGAGTTACCCAGGTTATCTCCGATCAGGGTGCCGTCGATGATCTTGCCATAGCTGTCCGCGATGTAGATGTCTCCGTCTTTGAGTACATCAATGGGCCAGGAGTTGGTGTTGCCGATCCGGCCGTCTTTTTTTCCCTGTTCACGGATGAGGTTGTCCCATTCCGGGCGCAGGGGCATATACTGAGCGGTCACTGCGCGCCCTACCATGGGCTGTCCGGGCCACATCACTTTCCAGTCGCCCTCGTACTGATTGTTGTAACCCTCATTGCGCAGGATGCCCCAGGCTTCTTCCAGGGAGATGTTTTTCAGCCGCTCCAGCAGGCGGTCCGGAGTGTTGGGTCTGCCGTCGGGAAATCGTGGTCCCTGCCATTGCGGTGTGAGCGCGATGATCTGATCCGGCGTCAGCGTTACCGCCTGGCTCCACAATGATAAAGATCCGGCCAGGAGAAACAAGGAGAGTACAATATGTTTGTGCATAGATTCTGAATTTTGGTTAGGCGGGTCATGCCGGGTCGTGCCGCCACATGCCCTGTTGTTAAAAATAGTAAAAAACGAAACCAGCCCCAAAAAGGAATGCTATCCGGTCGCTCATCCGTCTTCTGGAGACCATCTAAAGCGTCATTTTTACCTCCTGTCCGGGCTGTTATCGCACACAGTTACGAATTTACATTACGTGGTAAAAAAAGCCATCCATCTTTTGGTTTTTTGTCTATAAAAACAGGCTGGAGATCGACAAAAAATTTCTATAAGTCGAATACAGTTTCATAAATAGTTGGTAGTCATAATATAAAACATGCTTATCCACACTATGTGAATAACTTTTCTCCAGCCATCCTAAAAAAGTTGATCGCTTGCTTGTATTTTGGGATGCCTACGTCATATTAGAAGATATTCGAATATGACATTGGATTTGGAATTTGGTAACTTTAAAGCGATTAATATGGAAGTAATGGCACGCCCGAAAGTGGATACCCGCGTCAAGAAAAAAACCTATACCTACGATGAAGCCCTGAAAGCCAGTATCGATTACTTCGACGGAGATGAACTTGCTGCAAGTGTATGGATCAACAAATACGCTCTGAAAGATTCTGACGGCAACCTGTACGAGCAGACCCCTGCCGACATGCACCGCCGCATCGCCGCCGAGATCGCCCGCGTCGAACAACGTTATCCCAATCCGGTCACCGAAGAAAAACTCTTCCACGTACTGGATCATTTCAGATACATCGTCCCCCAGGGAAGTCCCATGGCCGGCATCGGTAACCGCCTCCAGGTATCTTCCCTGTCCAACTGCTTCGTGATCGGCAGCCAGGCCGATTCCTACGGCGGTATTATGAAGTCCGATGAGGAGCAGGTGCAGCTGATGAAACGCCGCGGCGGCGTCGGCCACGACCTGTCCCATCTGCGTCCGAAAGGTGCTCCGGTAAAAAACAGTGCCCTGACTTCCACCGGTATTGCACCCTTCATGGAGCGCTTTTCCAATTCCACCCGTGAAGTAGCCCAGGGTGGCCGCCGTGGAGCCCTGATGCTGTCCATCGCCATCAAACACCCCGATGCCGAAGATTTTATCGATGCCAAACTGGAGCGTGGCAAAGTAACCGGAGCCAATATCTCCGTGCGCATCGACGATGATTTTATGCGTGCCGTAAAAGCCAACGGAAAATATAACCAGCAGTTTCCCATCATCAGTAAGGATCCCCGTGTCAAGCAGTCCATCGATGCCGCCCCGCTGTGGAACAAGATCATCCACAATGCCTGGAAATCTGCCGAGCCCGGCGTCCTTTTCTGGGACACCATCCTGAACGAATCGGTGCCGGATTGTTATGCTGACCAGGGTTTCCAGACCGTATCGACCAATCCCTGCGGTGAGATCCCGCTCTGTCCGTACGACAGCTGCCGCCTGCTGGCCATCAACTTGTACAGCTACGTTCACGAGCCTTTTACGGACCTGGCTGTCTTTGACTTCAACCTGTTTGCCGAGCACGTACAGCTCGCCCAGCGCATGATGGACGATATCATCGACCTGGAGCTGGAGAAGATTGACGCCATTATGGAAAAGATCGATGCCGACCCAGAGTCTACGGAGATCAAATCCACCGAGCGGCACCTGTGGGAGAAGATCCGCGAGATGTGTATCAAAGGCCGCCGTACCGGCGTAGGCATCACCGCCGAAGGCGATATGCTTGCTGCCCTGGGACTGCAGTATGGCAGCGACGAAGCCATCGAATTTGCTGTAAAAGTACACCAGACATTAGCTGTTAATGCTTACCGCTCCTCCGTCACTATGGCCAAAGAGCGCGGCGGTTTCCCCATCTTTGACGCCAACAAAGAGAAAAAGAACCCATTCATTAATCGATTGAAAGATGCCGATGCGGAATTATACGAAGACATGCTGAAATACGGCCGTCGCAACATCGCGCTGTTGACCATTGCCCCTACCGGCACCACCAGCCTGATGACGCAGACCACCTCCGGCATTGAGCCGGCCTTCATGATCAGCTACAAGCGTCGCCGTAAGGTGAATCCTTCCGACAAGGAAGCCAACGTGTCCTTTATCGACGAGGTCGGCGACCACTGGGAAGAATTCCACGTACTGCACCATAAATTCCGCACCTGGCTAGAGAGTCAGGGCTACGATGTCCATAAAGTGGCCCGCATGTCCAGTACTGAGCTGGATGGCCTCATCAAGCGGTCACCCTACTACAAGGCTACCGCCAACGATGTGGACTGGGTCCAGAAAGTGAAGATGCAGGGCGCCATCCAGAAATGGGTGGATCACTCCATCAGCGTGACCGTGAATGTACCGGAAAATACCACCGAGGATATGGTCAACAAGATCTACCTCACGGCCTGGGAGAGTGGTTGCAAAGGCTGCACCATCTACCGCGAAGGTTCCCGCGCCGGTGTCCTGGTCAGCGACAAAGAGAAAAAAGAAGAGAAGAAAGCGGTTGCCGGATTCCCCTCCAAGCGTCCCGACAAACTAGATGCTGCCGTGGTCCGCTTCAAGAACAACGACGAAGACTGGCTGGCCGTCATCGGCCTGGTCGATGATCGCCCCTACGAGATCTTTACCGGACGGGCTCACGATACGTTCCGTTTGCCAAACTACGTGACCAGCGGCTGGGTCATTCGCAAGAAGGATGAGGAAGGCCACAAGCGTTACGACTTCCAGTTTAAGGACCGTGATGGCTACAAGGTAACCATCGAGGGGCTGAGCCGCTCTTTCGACAAGGTGTACTGGAACTATGCCAAGCTGATCTCCGGCGTTCTCCGTCACGGCATGCCGCTGAATCAGGTGGTCGACCTGGTGGATGGCTTAAACGTAGAAGACGATTACATCAACACTTGGAAGAACGGCGTAGTCCGTGCTCTGAAACAGTTTATTCCAGACGGCACCAAAGCAGCGGACTCTACCTGCCCGCAGTGCGACGATCCGGACGGCCTGATGTATAAGGAAGGCTGCCTGATGTGCAAGAGCTGCGGCTATTCCAAGTGTGGCTGATAAACGAATTGTTTATTTGTTGATTGTTGCATCGGTTCATGGCACAACTCGTTAACTGATATACACATCAACTCATTAACACTAAAAAAAGGCTCCCGGGCGACAGCGAGGGGCCTTTTTTGTTTTCGTACATCATGGAAAACTCTGAAGCTGAGATACCATGCTACCCAATCTTCGAAGCTTGAAAATAGATTCTAGATATGTATAAGTATTTTCCCTCTCGATTAACTGCTAATTCATCAACCTTATTGGAGAACATTAAAAATTGGAGTTAGTGTAAAGAGTTTGTAGACAGAAAATTTGAAAAGGATATTTTGCATGCTTGTGATTTCAATTCAAGTTACAATGTTCCAGCACTTACTGACAAGTATTTTGTTGGGAGGATTTGCCTAACTTAAACTGCACGAAGAAAAACCGCATACAGCATCGGTTTTATACAAGTTGGGGTGATGAAAGTAATTCAACATCTGCAATTCTATTCATCTTTTGTACTACATTTGAATTGACGCATTTGAAATCTCCATCCGAACAAAGACGCAAACCGCAGCGCTTCATTATGACAAACCATTAACCAATGATAAAATTCTTTAGAAGAATACCTTACGACCTTATGGATAAAAACAAAACAGGAAAGTACTTAAAATATGCTATAGGCGAAATCATTTTAGTGATGATAGGGATCCTACTGGCTCTTCAGGTAAACACATGGAATGAAAAAAGAAAAAATTTGATCCTAGAGAAAGAATTCAAAATTGGCTTAAAAAATGATTTAACAAGAGATAAAGATAATCTTGAATTTTGTATATTAAATATTGACCAAAAAATATTAGCTCACAGTATATTAACATCGCAACTACCAACGTCTTATGAAGCCAATAAAAAATCACTTGATTCATTGTTTAATGTCATCATGCAACCCTTGGTTTCATTTTTTCCAGTATCAGGTACTTTTGATACTGCAATATCAAGTGGTAACATTTCCAATTTTACAAATAAAAAACTGATTGAAAAGGCGCATTTCTTGTACAATTCAAAATATCCACGACTTGTGTATAATGGTGAATTGGTTGACCAACGAAATTTAAGGATTCGGGATATCTATGTTCGCGAATTAACAACAGGTGAAATTGGGGCTTTTGATTCTGAAAGACTTGATATACTTTTAGACGATATAGAAAGGGTCAATTTTGGAAATGATTTTAGAAAATCAATTTTTGAAGAGACACTTAAACTTATTGATGATATTTTGGATAACTAACGCGTTGAGCGATTAAACTGCGATTATAATAATATCGAACAACTACCTGCCATTGATCTGTTTTATACCATAAACTGCAATATGAATTTGATCTTGAATATTAGACGATGAAAGTCTATTATGCCAAAAAGGGCTAAGCACATCTGGCGATCTCAACGAGATATAGAGCAAAACAACATTTGGAATATAGCTTACCCCACATTGCCCCAGATAAATATACAAACAGTGAAATTATGCCTGCCGTTTAACGTGAAAAGCAGTCGGGCTCTCATCATACGCTTGTTTAAAAACCTGAGAAAAATAGACCGGTGATCTAAATCCAGTGCAGTTACCCTACTATAAGCACATTTAAATATCGGACAGTCTATTAGGTTAAGACCCTATATTGCCCTATTCGAAACCGTTGTAATTGCTAGCCGGGCTTTGGATTAGCCCAATCTACATTCGATGCATTAACCTTAGATAATACTTTACCTCAGATAATAGTTGTTGGCGGTCGGGCAATTTGATGAAACCATTTGTAATGTCAGGACCGCAATGTACATTTAGGAAGCTTTGATAGAAGCCGGTTTGCCGGAACCTGTAGTTTAAGAAGCATAGAATTCTCTTATCGATAAAACTGTTTACCTATGTGCAATAACCTATCAATTCACAGCATCAATCTCAAAGCATTAACCGCCCCTCAAAACCCAATAATAACAGTCATTCTTTTGCTAGGCATTGGTATTTTTCTTACCAACTGCTCACAACAGCAACCAGGTGCAGACGCGGTTGATTTTGAAAAGGAAAAAGCAGCCATAGAGGCAGTCATCGCCAAGGAAACGGATTCTTACTACAAGGAAGATTTTGAGGCCTGGAAAAGTACCTATTTGCAATCACCTGCTTTCCGAAAATTCGGATACTGGGAAGGTTATCCAGAAAAAGTCGTATCCTACATAGGTTTTGAGTCTTTGGCAGCAGAAAAGAAAAAACAATTTGATAGTAATGAAACGCTTTGGCAGGGCTCTACCGAGGAACGAACTAATGAAAATTTTCGAATCTCTAACGATATGGCCTGGTATACGTTTGAGCAAAATTCCTATGAAAAGGATACCCGGAAGTTTCTCGGAAAGTCAATGGAAACCCGTATCCTCGAAAAGCAAAACGGTGAATGGAAAATAGCCTACCTGGGGTTCCATTATTATCCAATGCCTGTTGAAAACAATTAATTACCAATCGAATGAAAAAATATTAAACCAGATTTCGAAACAACAGGCATCCACATTACCGACGAACTATAAATGAAAAGTAAGATGAAACCAATAATATATTTTCACCTGATCTTGCTGCTACCTCATTTTGGGCTGGCACAAAGCAAAGAGCAAATCTGGACAAGTACCGACAGGGAATATTTACTATCCGGATTAAAAACTACCGAATCCAATTTCCTGCAAGAAGTTAGGGATTTAACCAATGAACAACTTCATTTTAAACCGGATAGTAGTCAATGGTCTATTGCAGAGGTAATGGAACATTTAGGAGTCTATGAAGAACTACTGTATTGGGACCTTTTAAACAATCAATATACCGAAGAACGCCCGGACCTTGTAGATGCCGTTTATGGGATAGATAGCATCATGGTTGCCTATTCCACTGACCCTAACAAAGGTCAGGCACCATTTGTCGCACAACCGATCGGAAGATTCAAAGAAAAAGTAGACCTCATCAACTACTTTACCCGTTTTCGTAAAGAAGTGATCACCTTAGTACAGGATACCGATGTAGATTTCAGGTTGCATTTCATTTTCAGACCCGCCGATTGGGGTGTCTGGCACATCAGGGACCTCCATCAATATACCTTACTTTGGATTGCTCATACCGACAGGCATTTAAATCAGATAAAGAGAATAAAATCAAATCCTGGGTTTCCAGAATAGAAATCTATATAACAATACATGAGCAGTAACAAACGTAAAACGTACCAACCACCTGCCTGAAACATAGATAACAATCACACACGAATGATTAACTTCTTCAGACGAAAAAGAAAACTGCTAGCTGATGACAACAAAGTTTTGAAATACCTCCGGTATGCATTTGGTGAAATCATACTGGTCGTGCTGGGAATTTTGATCGCACTCCAGATCAACACCTGGAACCAGCAAAGACTGGAACATACCCTTGAGCACAGCTATCTGAAACGCCTGCAAAATGAACTTACCCGTGATACAACCTACCTGCGATCTACCTATTCCCGAACCGAGTATGAAATAAATAATGTTAACATAGGACTGCAAATGGCCTATGAAGCTAAAAATAATAAACATGACATAACTGAATTACTAAGTCACCATAGTTTTTTTGCGGAGGCACTCACCATCAATAAGGCAACGTATGACGATCTTGTAAGTACCCAAAATCTGAATATCATCCGGAATGATCGTTTGAGATTAATTATCGTTGATTATTACAGAAATGCAGAACAGGCCGCAAGGGCTATTGACAATTTTAATCAATTAACCTGGAATTTGCAAGTCGAGTTCATGAGTGCCGTCCCCGTCGGAAAGTACTATTCCTGGAACACTTATTTGTTTTCAGATGAACAATTGAATTACCAGGAAGATTTCAGTTTTATCACCAAACACACTTCCCACGCGTTTGAACTGATGGAAATGGGTCAAATTTTGTTCAAGAATAAACACGGCAATCTAATTCATTTTTACAAGGAGTTAAGGATACAGGCCACTGAAATCATTCATTTGATCAATGAGGAACTTAATTGAAAGGTGAAATTGTGGTTATTGTCCAGGCAGTTATCTATTAGAGCTGGTTTGATAAATTTATTATGGCCAGGGGTAATTACAATCTGCAATAATTTGCGCTATCTTTCAAAAGTGAAATTTTACCACCATCCTTTCTTTTATGAGACTGCTTTCATTCCTTCTCCTTTTTATATTGCCGGTTTCGAAAAATCAGGTGTACGGCCAACTAGCAAGGCCATGGACAGAAAAAGACCGGGCCTATCTGGTTGAGAATCTGGAACGTACGCGGAATGCGATCATTGAAGAAACCAAAAATTTAACGCTGGAGCAATGGAGCTTCAAACCCGATTCGAATCAGTGGAGTATCGGTCAGGTCCTGGAGCATCTGGGACTGTATGAACGCATCTTTGCCCAGGAGGCGGACATCATGTTAAGTACGGATCCGGATCCGCAAATGGATACACTGTCCATGCCGGATAGCTCTTATATCAACTGGATGAATGATCCAAGTCCCCACAAAGCGGAATGGAATGCCGAACCCCTGGGATTTATGCAGGGAGAAGATAACTTAACTTTCTTCTTATTCGGTCGCAATCATCTGGTGAATTTCGTAAAGAACACCAGCTATGATCTCAAATCACATTTTACCTTCCGATGGGGAGATGAAAAAAGGAGAAGCATTCATGCGTTGATGGTCGTCCATTTTGGGCATACTGACCGGCATCTCAGGCAGATACTACGGATCAAAAATAATCCCAAATACCCGATATAGGATCCGTTGGCATACCTCCATGAGGACAATGGGCCAGGATTAAGTTTATAAATGGATCTAATTAAACCCAAATAAAAAAACCGGCTGGCATTTTTCCAGCCGGGTGGTATTCAGTAGCAATAATCATTCAGAATCAGGTATTAGACATTCCCCAACTCCAGCCTTGCGGCGTTTTTGCCAGTTTAAACTTGCCCGCTTTCAGATTTAATTTGTACTGCTTTCCTTCGTAAGTGATCACCGTTGAGAATTTTTCTCCTACGACAAATTGATCTCCGGAAAAATAGGTCTTTATGGTTGAGGCATTCATCGAAGCCTGAAGGAACGTAATGCTGGTTATCACACCATTATCTGCAGTCGCTTCCGCAATGGCCCGGTTGCCATCCAACACACCCATTATGGAGGCGTCTGAATTAAACCGGCAAACTCCAAAGTCAGAACATCCTCTGCTTTTACGGCCAAACTCCACCTCAACCCGGATAACAATTCCAAAGTCTTCTCTTCTTTCAATAACCGGACCATCCACCATGGAGGATATTTGCCCGGTTGAGACCAGAAAGAAAGGCCATAAGAGGCTAATCAAAATTGCATTCATTTTGGCGATTTTTTAATGATTTAATATTGTGGATTTATTTCCAAACAGGTTAACAAAACTACCCCGGAAACGGACCAGCGCCAATCACCCGAAAGGATGAAATTAAAAGGCATCACCATCAAACATCTATCCGGACTGGCTTTATTGAATTTGTGAACACCTCATCCCTTTTGTACATTTCCAGTCTAAACCGTCAGGAAGACCATGGAATTGATCGAATTAAATGAACTGACCCCATCTCAAAAAGAAGAGGTCATCGAATTATGGAACCGGGAATATCCGGCAAAAATCAGCCTGGCCGGCCTGACGGAATTCGATCAGTATCTGGATTCGCTGCTGGAGCCCAAACACCTGGTGCTGCTCGACACCAAGCAAACGATCAAGGGCTGGCTGACTTATTTCTTCCGGGAAGGCGGACAGTGGTTTGCCATATTGCTGGATTCATCTTTACAGGGACAGGGCTGGGGCACCCGCATTCTGGACCTTGCCAAGGAGAAAACCAATGAACTACACGGGTGGGTCATTCCGGACGATGAGGAGCTAAAACAGAACGGCGAAGTCTATACATCACCACTTGGGTTTTATGTAAAAAATCAATTTGTCATCCATCCGGAAATCCAGAGTATCAAAAAGGATACGTTGAGTATTAAGATATCCTGGTATAAACTATGAGAGAAATTGAATTTTAAACAGGAACAAAATAATTCCAGGTAAGTACATTATCTTGTTAGAACTGGTTTTCTCGCAGGAGGAAATCGGTGTAAAAGTAAGCTGGTGATCTAGTGACCATGGACTTTTAACGAACTATCCATTCTTACTGGCCATCAGATGGGTTCCCGGCAACACAACCCAATTTTCCCCAACAATCCAGATGCTATGTTCATTCGCAGTTTCATCCTCTTGTGCTTGCTGACCGGTTTTCATGCATTCGCTCATCAGGCGGCGACCGACAGTCTGCTCCAGGTCATACCATCATTGCCGGATACCCAAAAAATATCCACCTATTTTGAAATCTGCCGGGAATTGGTGGGGCAGGACAAAGCAGGAGCACTCGATGCTGCCAATAAAGCATTGACTATTGCCCGCCAAAACGGAGACCCACGATGGATAGCCCGCGCCATGAACATAATGGTGGCATGCCTTCAGATCCACGGAGAGATGAAAGACGCCTATGAAATGGCTCAATCAGCAGTGAGCTATGCAGAGAAATCCAACAATAACATCACCTTGCTAGAGTCCTACGGCTTACTCTCCAATGCTTATGGTCTTAATTCCGAATGGGATAAAGCGCTCATTTATGGCGACAAAAGCCGACAGGTCGCCGAAGCGATCCAGGACACTCTGGGCATGCTGGATGCCTACAGTATCATTGCCGTTTGCCACATGGAATTGAAAAATTTCGAGGAAGCCAAAGCCCTGAACGAATTATGCATCAGGCTAAGCCAACTGGCCGGCAGGGATTATGAATACGGGAGAGCCGAGGTCAATCTCGGAGAAAATTATTACCGGGAACATAATTGGGAAGATGCCATCAAGCACACCGAAATAGGAGCCGCTGTTTTTGCTAAAATGAATTACGACGTGGGAGTAGCTCAGGCAAAGGCCATACTTGCCAACGCCTATTATGAGCTTGGTGACCAGATTAAGAGCAAAGAGACCAGTGAGGAGATGTTACGTGTCCTGGGCTCCGCACTCAATGATCCATTGGCAGGAGAGGCCTACAAGGTGCTGGGTTTGGTCGCCCTCGATCAGCACGAATTCGACATCGCTGAAAAATATTTTTTGCAATCGGTATCATTGGCTCAATTGGACAACAATTATAAAATACTCAAGGTGGCATACCATGGACTGGAAATGGTTTATCTGATCAAAGGAGAACTAGAAAATTCCAGAAAATATAAAAACCTTTTTGAAGCCACTGCCGATTCGGTCTTCTCTGAAAATACATTGCGCAATATCTCGGAATACCAGGTTAAATATCAGACTGCATTAAAAGAACAACAAATCCTGAAAGAAAAACAACGCAGGAATCAATGGGTACTCGGCTCAACATTCGCGATGTTGCTATTTGTCGGGTATTTTTTCATTGTACGCAACCAGCAGATCCATCTGCGCAAAGAGACTGAGATGCAGGCAGCCCTGGAACATGCAGAGGCTGAGCGTCAGGCAGGCATAAATCAGGTCAAAAGCATATTTTTTACCAACATCAGTCATGAGTTCAGAACACCCCTTACCCTGATCACGAGTCCACTCCAGCAATTACTGAAAGGTGACCTGAAGGGAGATGTAAAAAAATATTACGAAGCCATGCTTCGCAATGCACAACGGTTGTTATTGCTGGTTAATCAACTGCTTGACTTGAGCAAGCTGGAAAGTGGCAATCTGCAGTTGAATACCGAACCGGGAGACATGAAAAAATTTCTCCGGTTAATCATCAATTCATTCGAAAGTCTGGCCATTAGGAAAAATGTAACCCTCGAATTTAATGCTCCGGATGAAACCATTGTCGTGAATTTTGACCGGGATAAATTGGAGAAAATCCTGAATAATCTGATTTCCAATGCTATGAAATTTTGTGATGACAACAGCAGCATAGTACTGGATTTGAAATGGGTCGAACAGGCAAAAAATATGCTGCTCATCCAGGTCACTGATCAGGGTCTGGTCATCCCTGCTGAGGATATACCGGAAATATTCAACCGTTTTGGCCAGTCCGTGGTATCCGAAATTCAGCCCGGAAGCGGCATTGGACTGGCTCTCACCAAGGAGCTGGTTGAATTTCACGGCGGCACGATCCGGGTTGAGAGCCTGGAAAATGGTACAACTTGTTTTTCATTCACCCTCCAAGTTCAAGCGGTGGGGCCTTCGGAAGACATTCGAGGGTATTCCCCGGCAATCATTGCAACTGCTACAACCGCAAAGGAAGAAATACCCGGTGAACCGTTAGCGGTCGAAGGAGCCGCAAAGATACTGGTGGTAGAGGACAATGCAGAGCTGCGCAACTACCTTTTCAGCATCCTCAATCCTAAATACGAGGTCATTCTTGCGCGCAATGGTAAAGAAGCATTGAGTACTGCGCAGGAAGTCATCCCTGATATGGTGATCTCAGACATTATGATGCCGGAAATGGATGGAACAACGTTATGTCGCCTCCTTAAAACAAAGGAACATACCAGTCACATACCAGTCATTTTGCTCACGGCCTTGTCTGAAACAGAAGATAAAATCAGCGGGCTCAAAATTGGAGCAGATGATTACCTGACAAAGCCTTTTAACCTCGATGAATTAACCACCAGGGTCAATAATTTACTGGAACGGACAGAACGGCAAAAGAAACATTTTCTTCGCCAGTTATTGACCATGAAGCCAAACGAAATCAAAGCCGAGAATCCGGATGAGGTATTTTTATCCCGGGTCAAAATGATCATCGAAGAGAATATGGAGGATGAAACCTTCAGCGTCGTGGAACTGGCCAATGCAATTGGATACAGCAGGTCTCAACTGCACCGAAAGTTGACTGCTTTGATCGATCAGGCGCCGAATGAGCTCATCCGAAATTTCCGTTTGGAAAGAGCCCGGCAACTCATAAGACAACATGCTGGTACCGTATCGGAGATCGCCTACCGTTGTGGGTTTAGTTCACCAGCCTACTTCAATAAATGTTATAAGGATAAATACGGTACCACTCCACTTTCCAGCGAATGATTTCCAATTTCTCCTGACAAATCTGGACGCCTATTTCGTCAGCCAACAACTTAATGAAAATCTAATTCATTGGCTTATAACCTCTTAGACAAAGGCGACAAATTTGATATACCATGCTACAAGGTTGATATGCCCACTGTCTGATCTACCCTGAAATTTGAGTCATCAACTTTTCAAATTCAAACTATCATGAAAACACTTAAGATGACTTTTACAGTAATGGCAATGCTGTTCACACTTATTATGAATGCTCAGAAGGACCTGAATACGGAATTCCAAAACTACCTCAATGAGGTGTATGGAGCTTTTAATCAGGGCGGATGGGAAAAACTCAAAGCCTACTACACTCCTACCGCTACTGAAGTCGATCCGGATGGGACGATCACCAGCGGGTTAATCCAGCTGGATGCTTACTACCAAAATTTTGACGTCACGATGGAATCGAAGCCTAAGTTCACCTATCTCGTTAAAAACTCGAAACTAATAGGTGAAGATGTTGCCCTGATCGTCTGGTCAGGGACTGTGGAATTTACAGTCAATGGCGAAACATTAAAAAATAAGGGAACAACTTCAGCGGTATTGGTGAAAAAAGAAGGCAAATGGATGATCGAACAAACGCAAATAACAACGGTCCCATCAGAAGGGGAAAAATATTAATTGAAAATTTCACAACTATTAAAATATAATAAAATGATCAAAAAATTAACCTTGGGTACACTGATTGGCAGTGTTGCCGGGACCATCGTTTCAAGCATCTGGTTCGTAGGACTATTTGGATCCAAAGCCGATCAGTGGCTGGCAGAAAATGCAGGCTGTGCCCGGCAAATGGATGAAATGCCGTATTGGGCCTGGATCCTGGCCATCCTGGTTCTGGGATTTATCGGTGCCCTGGCACTGGATAAACTAAATATTAAAGATGCAATGCGCGGTGGTATGACGGGCCTGATCATCTATGGTCTGATCGGCCTGGTCATATCTTTGTTCACCTATGTATCCTTCAAAGCTTATGAACTCAACTGGATGCCGCTAGACATCATCGGCAATACCCTGAGTGGTATCGCCGGAGGTATAGCTACGGGATGGCTGTATGGCAAAATGAAATAGTCCAAAGAGATTTTTACTCGATAAGAAGGCTCTTGTGTATACACAAGGGCCTTTTTTAATTCTCCAGGATCAAAGGAGGTGTGCTATTTGCTACGAACGATTGCAATGGGTCATTTTAATGGGCCCATAATCTCCAGAGGTTATCTTATTTATCCGGATATCCTTACTTTACAGACAGGAGACAAGTCTTTAGAGCATTGAATGAATGGATAAATCAATCGAATTAACTTGAAAACGAGTTTACCGATTAAAGCAGAGTTGCAGCGGAAGTCCATTCATCTGATGATGGCATTGGTCCTTATCGTGCTGTACCGGGCCACGAACAGACCAGTCATTATTGGTTTGTTCGTTGCGCTTGCCATCCTGGCAGGAATATTTGAATGGCTCCGCATCAGGCATTTTACGGCTGCTCTTCAGCTGCAAAAACGATTTGCCTTTCTGATGCGGCCGGAAGAGTTGGAAAGTAAGCCAAAGGATATCCATTTGATTGGCGCCACATGGGTGCTGTGGTCCCTGGCGATATTAACCATCCTATACCCGGTCAAGTTGGTGACCTTATGCTATACGATGTTTCTCATCGCCGATGGTATGGCAGCATTGGTGGGCAAATGGATTGGCAAACACTTCTGGCCCGCAAGCAAAAAGACCATGGAAGGGTCACTTGCATTTTTTATTTCAGGAATGATCACCATGACCATCTTTCCCGATACCGACCTGAAGGCTGCCGGTCTTGCAGTATTTTTTGGAACAATAAGTGAAATTCTGGTAAAACCATTCGATGATAATTTCAGGGTGCCGTTAATTGTTACCACGGTATATTTTCTGGCGGAGCAATTTACAGGTTAGGAATACTTAACTGCACCAGCATAACCCAATAAAGCAGCAACGCTGCTAGAAAGGAGATAAAGAGCTTATCCGGATATTTTAACAGCCATTAACCCATCGAATTTCTTTTCAAGCAACGTATTCAAAGCTTCCTTAACTTCGTACAAAGTGCAATTGGCTCATGGTCAAATCTGGCATAACCCTGAAAAGAAAAGAAATCATCAATATTGAAACGCTGGAGAAATTCGAGCGGTTGATCAACCTGAATCCGGCGCCCTTTGATATCGATCTGATGGTCATGCCGGGAACCCTGGAGGATAAGCATAAAAATTGCGAAACCATTCCGGCGCTGAGAAGGCAATTTAACCTGGTCTACCTTTTACTGGAAGGGGAGCATGATGTAAAACTGGGGGCGGAGCAACTACAACTTAATTGCAATGATCTCGTCATTGTGCCCGAAAATACGCTCTATGCCAGTGATCATATTAAAAACTGCAAAGGGTACTGCATCCATTTTAAATCCGAATTTCTGAAGCAATCGTTATCCCGTCCATTGACCGAGGAGTTTCCCTATTTCCATTTTGATGCTCCCCATATTATTAATTTGACTCCGGAAGAGAGTGAGCAGATTCAGTCCTCATTCAAAAATATAATCGAAGAATACAACCGCTTTTCTTCCGAGAAATTATCCATTCTAAATAACCTGGTATTTATTTTACTCCTCCGGACCAGAGAAATTTATGGAAAGCGTGCAAAGGAATTAAAGAATACCATAAACCGGCGTGAGCAACTGGCCAATCATTTTAAATTGCTGGTTGAAAAGTATTTTATTGAAAAGCGTACCGTGATCGAATATGCGGAAATGCTCCACATCTCTTCCAAACACCTTACTGAAGTGGTTAGTGAAACGTTTGGCCGCTCGCCTTTGCAGATCATTCACGACATTTTATTGCTCGAAGCGAAGGTCCTGTTGGGTTCTACGGATAAATCCATATCCGAGATCGCCTATCAGCTGAAATTCGATGATCAGTCCCACTTCGCGCATTTCATTAAAAAACGTACCGGATGCACGCCATTGGAACTGCGCAAGAAACTCTGAATTATACCCATCTTGCCGAACTTTTTACAATCGCTTTCTGGCGTGGTTGCATTGCTTTGCAGTAATTAAAAAATGTAAGCAATGGAAGCTGTAAAAATCAAATCCAAAATGGCGGAATGGAAAAATTTCGGGACACCCGATGAGGTCCGCGAATTTCCGAAAGGAAGACTTGAACTGATCAACGTTGGAGGGGCCGTCATTGGCCGTGGCATTTTTGATCCCGGATGGCGCTGGGCCGATTCCGTGCAACCCATCGTAAATACCCACAGCTGTGAAGCGCCTCATTTCCAATATCATGTTTCCGGCATCCTCCACGTTGTGATGGACGACGGAACGGAATTTGACTGCTATCCGGGAGATGTGTCCATCCTGCCTTCAGGCCATGATGCGTGGACGGTTGGAGATGAACCGGCCGTAGTCATTGATTTTCAGGGTATGATCGACTACGCAAAGCATTTGTAACCTGTCATTTGAACGAGCCATTATCTTATCCAATAAAGGATTTCCCGTCGGCAGCAGGAAATCCTTTTTTTATTGGCAGCACAACCTGTCTGTTTATCTTCACTACATGAAGACGATCATTACCGTGTCTGCCGTATTTAATTGTTCCCTGGAGCGGGCATTCAAAACACCCATTTTAGGTGATGCCACCCAATTTCTGGTGGGATACGGTCCGGTTCCGGCGGTAGTCCGGTTCTCCGATGATGAGACCTGGGGGAAGCCTGGCGGGCATCGCATCCCACATTCCGCCAAATCTCTCCTTTCGCCGGGCGGTCCCATAGGGATTGACCGGGTGTATGAACGGATCGAAAACCACTACTGGAAATGGGGTGTCACAGAATTCAGCCAGTGGAGCATGGGATTTACGGCTTTTATGGGTGAAGTGCATTTTGTGGAGGTCAGCCCCAATGGCATTGCTGTCACCTGGACCTATACCCTGATCTCCAATTCAGCCATAGTTTATCCGGCTCAATGGCTATTCGGTCAGCTGTTCTGGCGCGGACAGATGCGACATGGGATCATTCGAATGAAGCAATACGCCGAATCAAATACACCATTATTGTATGCTTGACCGGTACCACCCGCAAATGAGTGTGTATTCCGGACAATTCATAGTTTTACTCCTATCCGGCTGTATCCGGCAAATTATTTAAACTCATGACTTTCATCAAGAACATCATCCTGCTTGGCGTGACATGCACTACGGTGGCTGCATTACCGGCACAATCCTTCAAAACCATCGGTTATCTGCTGACAGATCATTTTGATGCACTGGAGTTCATCGAGCTGGATCACCTGACACATTTAAACATTGCTTTTGCAAACCCGGATGCGGAAGGCAATCTGATCACGGATGGCATCTCCATTGATGCTGCTGTCGCGAAAGCCCATACCTATAATGTTGCCGTGTTCATTTCTCTGGCCGGGGCCTCTGCTCAACTTGCCGACTGGCAAGACCGGATTGCTCCGGCCGGACGGGCGGAATTCATCCACGGGATCATCCGGTATGTTTACCAGCATCAACTTCAGGGCGTCGATGTGGACCTGGAATGGGATAACGTCAACGATGATTACAGTGGTTTCGTGCTCGAGTTAAAAGATTCTCTCGCACACCATGGCTTCATGCTTTCCGCAGCCCTGCCCGGAGGTTATCGCTATCCGCAAATCACTTCGGAAGCCCTGGCTGCATTTGATTGGGTCAATCTAATGGTTTACGACCTGACCGGCCCCTGGACTCCCGATGATCCGGGGCCGCATTCCCCCTACTCTTTTGCTGTGAGCTCCATCAACTTCTGGACCCAGCAAGGACTAACCAAAGACCGGATGACGCTGGGTGTACCCTTTTATGGCTACGATTTTACATACCTTGATCACATCATTTCGGTCACTTATGGTGATATGGTGGCCCGGGACAGCGCTTACGCGCAAACAGACCAGGTCGGGGCAATTTATTACAACGGCCTTCCTACCATGACCGATAAAACCAGACTGGCGCTTAGCATGACGAGTGGCGTAATGATCTGGGAAATCGGACAAGACCAGTTTGGACCTCTTTCATTGCTCCGGCGAATTGCCGAAACCATTGCTGCTTTCAACCCTACTTCTAATTACACTGCAACAGAAACCTCGAAAATTACGCTGTATCCAAATCCGGCTAACGATGTTCTGCAGATCAAAATGGAAGATCAGAAGAACCTGAAAATCACCTTGTATTCGCAATCCTTACGCCTCCTGAGGACATCCCACTACATGCAGCAGTCGGAGGTATCCGTGGATTTAAGTCCCTATCCGAAAGGCACCTATTTCGTCATCGTGGAGAGCGGTTCTCTGAAACGAACATTTACCATACTTAAACTCTAGAACCACAATTCAGGACTGCACAGGACCTTAACCGGATACCTGTCCCTTTAATTCGAGCGACACATAAAGAAGGTAAATCACTATTTTCGCCTCCATTCCGACAACCTTATATTGACCAAATAATCATGAGACTGATAGTTATTCCCATTCTGTTTATCCTTCTGGTTTCCTCCTGCTCCAATACAGAACGGCCAGGGAACCTATCCGAAAGTCCTGTAGAAGATTATACACAATACGTAAACCCACGTATCGGAACCAGCAAAATGGGCCATGTGTTCCCCGGAGCTACCGCACCTTTCGGGATGGTTCAACTAAGTCCCCAAACCAATTTCGAACCCATGTATGAGGAGGATGGAGGTTATAACAAGGAAACCTATGAATACTGTGCAGGTTACCAATACCGGGATTCCACCATTATTGGATTTTCACATACGAACTTCAGCGGAACCGGGCACTCGGACCTGGGTGACTTTCTGGTGATGCCCACCACCGGGCCTCTGGTTCTGGAACCCCTGCTTACGCCGGAAGGGAAAAAAGGATTTTATTCGGTCTTTTCTCACGATAAAGAAGTAGCATCGCCTGGCTATTATGCTGTCGATCTGGACAGTTATGGCATCCGGGCTGAAATGACCACCAGCGACCGGGTCGGTTACCACCGGTATACGTTTCCGGAAACTCGTGACGCCCATATCATTCTCGACATGGTATACGATGTGTATTACCACGATAATAAAAATGTATGGACGTTTATCCGCGTGGAGAATGATTCGCTGGTCACCGGCTTCCGGCAGACCAAAGGATGGGCGCGTACGCGCCTGGAATATTTTGCCATGCAATTCTCGAAACCATTCAAGCATTACGGACACAAAAAATACGACAAGGTTATTTACGACGGTTTTTACCGGCAATTTGACCAAACGGAGAATTTTCCAGAAATGGCTGGCCATAACCTGAGGGCCTATTTTGATTTTGATATGGCTGCCGGGGAAGTACTTGAAATTAAAATGGCTTTGTCACCGGTCAGTACGGATGGAGCCTTAAAAAACCTGAAGGCTGAGATACCCCACTGGAATTTCAACCAGATCCACGAAGAAACCCGTCAGAAATGGAATCATGAACTGGCTAAAATCGCAGCAACAACTCTGACGGAAGGTGATAAAATCAATTTCTATACCGCCCTATACCATGCCAGTTTGTCTCCAGTCCTGTACGAAGATACTGATGGCCAATACCGGGGCCTGGACCAGAACATCCACACTTCTGACGGTTTTACCAACTACACCATCTTTTCACTTTGGGATACTTACCGTGCCCTTCACCCTTTGTTTAATCTGATCCAGCCGCAGCGGAATAACGACATGATCAAAAGCATGCTGGCCCACCAGGCGCAGAGCGTCCACCACATGCTGCCGGTCTGGAGTCACTATGCCAATGAAAACTGGTGCATGACCGGTTATCATGCGGTTTCGGTTATCGCCGATGCTGCCGTCAAACAAGTCGGCGATTTTGACCTGAATGCGGCGCTGAAGGCTACCGTAAGTACAGCAAATGTCCGTTATTTTGCCGGCCTGGGCGACTATCTGGACTACCATTATGTGCCGGAAGATAAAAGCCCCTACTCGGTAACCAAGACCCTGGAATACGCCTACGATGACTGGTGTATCGCTCAGCTGGCACGGCATGCTGGTGATCCGGCTACTGAAAAGACCTTTTCCGAACGGGCGGAATATTACCGGAATGTGTTCAACCCGGCTACCGGCTTTATGAGTCCCAGGTTGGCGAATGGAAAATTTCGCAAAGACTTTGACCCGATGGATACGCACGGCCAGGGATTTATCGAGGGGAATGCCTGGAATTATGGGTTATATGTTCCACAAAACCTCGAAGAAATGATTGAAATGATGGGCGGCAAGGAGCGGTTTTCCCAGCACCTGGACTCCTTATTTACCATGGAGATTGCCGACGAATACATCGAAAAGAATGAAGACATCACCCGTGATGGTATCATCGGGAACTATGTCCATGGCAATGAACCGGGGCACCATATCGCTTATCTTTACAATTGGACCGGGCATCCTGAGAAGACCCAGTCCCGGGTTCGTATGATCCTGAATACGATGTATGCTCCCAATGTTAATGGCCTGTGTGGCAACGACGATGCAGGTCAGATGAGCGCCTGGTACATCTTCAGCAGCCTAGGCTTTTATCCGGTCACTCCCGGATCGGATGTGTACGCCCTGGGCAGTCCTCTGGTTAAGGAAGCAGTGATCCGGCTCGATAACGGTAAGGAACTCCGGATCGTAGCCGAAAATCAAAGCCCGGAAAATGTGTACGTAAGTAAGGTGACATGGAATGGCAGGGAGCTGTCCAACCATGAGGTCCATCATAGCGACCTGATGGCGGGAGGAGACCTGGTGTTTACCATGCGGTCCACGCCGGAGTAGGGTTTCGACTTCGCTCAACCTGACATTCGACTTCGCTCAACCTAACACAATTGTTGCACGGCCAATTACTTTGGGCCACTTGCTTATTCCGATCTACATCATTTGATGGTATGACCTCCGTAAACCGGATAAGATGCCAGAGTAGCTAATTTTGGACCTCAATGCAATCCGGTTGATGGGTTGACATTTTATCCGGCAAGACCGGATAGCTTCATTAGTAAGTCTTAGCATACCAAGTCCTTTTTGAACTTCTAAAACGAGTACCATGAAATCATTGGGACTGATCACGATGCTCCTGCTAACCATGACCCTGCTTTCTGCACAAAATATGAAGCCCTACATACTGGGATTAGAATCCAGTGAACCGGTCGCAGCTCTGAAGTCCACGATTAAGTCCAACCTGGAAGCGAATGGGATTACGGTCGCCGGACAGTATCAGCCTGCCAGCGACAACAACCGGTGGGTGCTGGTCGTCACCTCGCCGGAGTTGCAAAATGCAGTACGTACCGTGGGCGGATTGACCGGTTTCGCTGCTGCATTACGCGTTGCGATTACCCGTGAAGGCAGCATTTCCAAGGTTACTTATACCAACCCCGCGTACTGGGGCAATGCTTATTTCCGGGGGGATTACGAAAAAGTGGCTGCGGACTACCGCGCTTTTGACGGTAAGATCAAAGCCGCCCTGGGAACTGCCGGACCTTTCCTGGGGACAGAATTTGGTTCCAAAAAAGGAATGACTGCTGCCCAGTTACAGAAATACCGCTACATGATGGGTATGCCTTATTTCGACGATACGGAAATGCTGAAATCTTTTGGCAGTTATCAGGAAGCCATCAATAAAATAGAAGCATCCATCAATAGTGGTGTTCCCAATGTAAAACTGGTTTATAAAGTCACTATTTCCGGGAAAAACCTGACGTTGTATGGATTTGCACTTTCCGGAGATGATGGAGAAGCAACCTTCATGCCCGTGATCGATATCAGCACGCCAAAACATACCGCATTTCTGCCTTATGAATTGCTGGTCATGAATAATGAAGTACATATGCTGCATGGCCGGTATCGCATTGCACTTTCATTTCCCGATCTGACGATGGGGACCTTTACCAAAATCATGTCGACACCGGGAAATATTGAAGATCTGCTACGTCAACTGGTCCAGTAAGCCTTGCTATGAGCCAGCGTCAGTCAAATCTTCCTAACTTACGGTTATGAAGTCAGCAATATACCTTTTCGTCAGTTTGGTGGGCCTTTTAGTAGCATGCAACCAACAGACGCCCCCTGATTTTGCCTACGTGAAGGGCAAAGAAATATATGCACCCAATGGAGAGGTTTTACACCTTAAAGGTGTCAACCTGGGAAATTGGCTTCTGCCGGAGGGCTACATGTTCAAATTAAGTAAATGCAGCGCGCCCCGCAAGATTGATCAGGCTATCCGGGAGCTGATCGGGAACAGCGCCACAACGGACTTTTGGGACAGCTATCTCGATCATTACATCACCGAACCCGATATCCGGTGGCTTGCGGAGGAAGGAGCTAATGTGGTACGCCTCCCCTTTGACTACCGGTTGCTTACCCATGATGATTTCCTCGGCCGCGACATCCAGGGCTATGCATACCTGGATCGCGCCATTGAATGGTGTGGCAAATACG
The DNA here is from genome assembly GCA_020636135.1 of Lewinellaceae bacterium. Classification (NCBI taxonomy): domain Bacteria; kingdom Pseudomonadati; phylum Bacteroidota; class Saprospiria; order Saprospirales; family Lewinellaceae; species Lewinellaceae bacterium. The sequence goes on along the minus strand of JACJYK010000001.1, from coordinate 86,603 downwards.
GCATCTACGTCCTGCTGGACATGCATGCCGCACCGGGTGGACAAACCGGCGATAACATCGATGACAGTGATGGTTATCCGTGGCTGATGGTTGACACCGGGATGCAGCATGAGGTCTGTGACCTGTGGAAGGACATTGCCCGCCGGTATGCCAGCAATTCTGCCGTTATCGGATACAACCTGCTCAATGAGCCCATACCCCATTATTTTGCCGATGACAGCCTGAAGCCTTATCTCGAGCCGCTCTACCGACGTATTACTGCTGCTATTCGCGAAGTGGACCCCTATCACATAGTCTTTCTGGGTGGCGCCGTGTGGGAGACAGACTTTTCCGTTTTCTCGGAACCATTCGACAGTAATCTGGCTTACACTTTTCACAAATACTGGATGCCTCCAGAGCAAAAACAAATCCAGGAATACATCGATTTCCGGGAGAAATATCAGGTGCCCATCCTGATGGGAGAGAGTGGCGAGAACGATGACGAATGGGTGAAGGCTTTCCGTGAATTACTGGATGCCAATGCCATCCACTGGACTTTCTGGCCCTACAAAAAAATGAACAATACCCGGGGACCGATGAATTTTAATCAGCCGGAAGGGTATGAACATTTTGTCGCTTATGCCGAGAGTGATCGCCAGACCTACGGCCAGATCAGGATGCTGAAGGACAGCCTGCCCGGCATCCAGGCTGAAGCGATTAAAGCCGTACTGGACCAGTTTGTGGAGAATAGCAAATTTGAAAACTGTTACCCAAACAAAGGTTATTGTGAAGCGCTGGGATTTAAATGATGATTTTGCATAAGGAGTACGGTAATAATGGATAGACCCATTTATTCATTAGAAAAATCTGTTACGGTTTGAATTCCAAATGAATAAATTGGGTTAAAACAAGAAACCCGGTCCTGTGAGAACCGGGTTCCGTATTTCGGATGATAGACCTTAAGCTGGTTTTTTGATGGTTATCAACCGCGCCCCGAAAGGAATTTTCTGGTTTACATTCGAATCCGTTCCTAAAAGGTGCTGTACTTCCTGACGGATCTTATTACGGATTTCCGGGTCGACCACTTTTAGAGCTGACACAACCGGCGGAACCACATCGTTCATGAAATTCCAGTATTCATCTACGGAACTACAGGCCATCTTGCCGGCAATTTCGATTTCCCGGATTTCAGAACAATCCAAAGAAGCAAACAGGTCGGTAAGGACTCCCGGCTGAGCGCAGCGAAATATTCCGGGACTACCGGGAGCAGCAGCCGGCACCTCCAAATATTTTTTGATGGCGCGCATGACAATGGTTACCCAGGGATTGTCTACCGGACCTTGCCAAACTGTCGTTACAATTTTCCCGCCCGGCTTGAGCACCCGGAGCAACTCCCTGGCGGCAAGTTCCATATCCGGGAAGAACATGAAACCCAGCCGGCATGAGATGGCATCGTAAGCGCCATCCTCAAAGGGCAATTCGCAGGCATCGGCTTGAATCGCACGGAAATTATTGAGTTCCAGGATAGTCGCTTTTTCTCTGGCTATCTGCAGCATTCCATCCGATAGGTCTACTGCAGTGACTGTACCCTTGTTCACTAGGGATGCGATGGTCAAGCCCGGTTCACCGGTGCCCGTCGCGATATCCAGAACATGGTCATCCGTGCGGAGATCCAGATGAGAAATGATCTGTTCCGCTTGTGTTTCAAGAAAGCGCATGGTAAAGTTGTCCCATTTTGCCCATCCGGGAGAGAATGTATTCCAGGATGCGAGTTGTTTATTGCGTATTTCTAATTGTTGCGTATTCATGATTTGATGATTTGTGAAATGATGATTAATTTTTTTGAAATAAGATGTGGAGGGTCGTGTTTTACTGTACATCTACAGCCACATCAATTGGATTAATGAGCGTGTTGAAAATCGGGGATTGTTTTGCCAGCGCAATCAATTGCTGCTTATCTTCCGGAGAAGCACCCTGAATCTCAAAGCTTACCCGGATTTGCTTAAACCCTTTACCCGCATTTGGATTCAACCCTAAAAAGCCCTGGATATCCACATCACCTTCCACGCGGGAGGAGACACCTTCGATTTTAATGCCCTGTGCTGCTGCCAGCAGGGTCATAGAGGTTGTCATACATCCCAGCAAGCCGTGTAATACGACCTCTGCCGGATTGGCACCTTTGTTTTCACCCAACAGAATGGGTGGTTCGTCGTTGTCGTATACAAAAGGAGTTTTCCTGGTCGTATCTTCCTGGCATCCGCCATAAAAGCCCTGAACAAAACTGCGGTTGTGACCACCGGAGATCCAGGTGTTGGTTGCCCGCAATTCAAATGCAGCAATTTTGGGGTTCTCCACGATAGCTGCTACTGTCTTTTCAATGGCTTCTGCATTGAATCCGTTGATTGTTTTTGTCTTAGTTTCCATGATGATTGTTTTTAGTTTGTGATCAATTATGACACAAATCTATAGGCGGATGCAGGCCAGCGGATAGGCCGATCAGTTCACATAATCTGCAAATCAGTTCAATGGGTAATTAACTATACTTTTCTACCGGAAAATGGTCTGAATGAGGATCAGGCCGGGGAATTACGGTACTGCAAAGGGGTAGAAGCAAACTTCTGTTTAAAGGCACGGATAAAGCTGGAGGCATCTTCAAACCCACTGTCAAATGCGATCTGATTGATGCTTTTATCCGATGTAGTCAACAGGTGGGAAGCAAAATCGAGTCGTTTTTCCGAGAGCCATTTTCCCGGCGATGTCTTGTATATGCCCGTAAAAGTCCTTTTAAAAGAGCTGAGGCTCATATTGCAGAGCTTCGCAAATTCTTCCAGATTCAGCCGGTAACTGAAATTATCCTCCATTATTTGCTCAACCTGTGCATTCTGGCTGCTATTCAGTGAGTTGAGGTACCCGGCTACCGTCCGGTGTAGTGGTCTGGTGAAGATATTGAGCAGCAGTTCTTCAAACTTATGGACCAGGAGGTTTTTGTTAGGGACGGTATCCGTACCAAAAAAAGAAGCCATGGAATGGACATAACCGGCCAGAAATTCATCCATGAGAATACGAATTACGGAATCCGTACGGTTGGAACCATCAGGATTCTTCTGCATAATGGTGGTAAACCGGGACATGAATTTGCAGATAAAATCATCGGATATAAAAACCATTAAGGCGCAATAATCTTCATCAAAATATTGATGCACAAGATTTGCTCCCTTTTTAACAAATAAGGAGTCGCCCGTCTGAACCACATAATCATTATGCATGCTTTTCCACATCTTCTTGCCGCTGGTCACAAATACAAAATAATTGACCTCCGACCAGATGCCGGCTTTTGTTTCCTCCACCAGGCATTTATACTCTACAAAAAGCAAATCGTCGATGATCAGCTTTTTGTAGTATTTCGCATCACGAATGAATGAATACAGATTAATCATTGGATTATTTGTCAGATATTGCCTGATAAATATAACCCAAATTTACCTAATTACCTTCTGCGTCAAACCGGTTCAGCCGGTACTTCGAAACCAGAAATTCAATCTTTTTCATCATCAGGTATTGAAGAAGGTCAAGCTCAATCCAACAATCAGTCACCTGGCCTAAATTGCTGATCCGAGAAATGCACTACTACTACAGGAAATGATGGAATTAATTACGGAATAAACCGATATTTCCAGGGATCCTGACCTTTAGGATCCCGGAAATACGTCTACCATTCTGTCATCGCCGGCTTTAGCATTTTCATGATAGTTCAATTTTTTGTACCTTCAAAGTGTATTGCTCACCTCTCATCGAAGCTTCATACCGAATATTTAAGATTGATCCCGGCGAATATGCTTATTGCATCTTCATATGGAAACTATCAGATCATGAACAAACGCATCTATTTTCTGGACCACCTCCGCACCTTTATGATATTGCTTGTCGTGCTCACGCATGCGGGCATGACCTATGAAGCAGGATTCGACAATTTCTGGATTGTTAGCGATCCCACTAAACTTAATAGTATAGCTCTGGTGCGATTATATCTGGATTTATTTGTGATGTTCACCATATTCTTTATCTCAGGTTATTTTGCACCTGCATCATTATCCCATAAGACAAGCTGGCAATTTATATTATCCAAGTTTCACAGGATTTTCATCCCCTGGATTGTTGCGGTATTTCTTCTTATTCCCGCCTACAAAATTATCTATTTGTATTCGCGGGGCCTGCCTCAGGAACCGTGGTTCACTTATTTCCATATTTTCCGGTTAAAAGGTGGTGACCCCTATTATTTTCCACATAATCCCACCCAAAGTTGGTTGTGGTTTTTACCCATATTGTTTTTATTTCAAATTTTGTATCTCGCGATCTTCAAAATTGGATTAATTAAAATAAAGATTTCCTTTCCGGTGGCTTTGGGGTTTACCTTTCTTACCGGGTTGGTTTCCAGCGTGTTCATCGCACAAGCAGGTCTTACCGGCTGGACGCACTCGGCGATTGCTGACTTCCAGCACGAACGCTTGTTGTCCTATTTCCTGGTGTTTCTGCTGGGGTCTTTATGCCATGCAAAAAATGTGTTTGCAGGAGAAAAAGGGAATTTCACACTGTTTATTGGTTCCAATATTGCCTTGGGAATTGCACTTGCAGCTTACACGATATTCGCACTTAACCTTTTCAATAACCTGGTCAATCCTACTCAGACCCACTTTTTTATTTCTGCATTAGGAGACCGCATCGTCTATTACGGCACATCGCTGATCTCCATGTTGAGTTTTCTATACCTTTTCATTTACAGCTTCCAGCGGTCCCTTGACAAACCAATCAAGGTCCTTGATCGCATCAACCCGAACTCTTATTATGTTTATCTCATTCATATGATCGTGCTGGGGATCATTGCTATGCTTCTGGTCCCGGTGCATATACCGGTCGTGATCAAATATCTTTCGCTGACGGTGTTGACCTTCGTGATTTCGCATGGTCTGGTCCTCGTGATCAGGGAAAATGTGCCGCGCATTTTGCCCAGTCGGTTGGACTGGCTGATACTGGTGGCGGCATTGATCCTTTCAGGTTATATCGGCACAAAAAATAACGACCCTACGATAGAATTATCCTCTCCAATCTCGCCTTCCGGTACAAATCTTCATGAAGCGGCCATCCGGAATGACCTGGCTGCGGTAGAACAATCGATTGCCAATGGTGTCGATCTGGACGTTCCAGACCCAGCCAGCGGGTCCAATCCGTTGATGACCGCGATTGTATTTGGCCGTACGGAGATTGCGCTAGCGTTAATGGAAGGAGGGGCTGATGTCAATTTTCAGGATAAAGGAGGTTCTACCCCACTCCATGCCGCCGCCTATTTTTGCAGGCCGGAATTGGTGAAGGCGTTATTGGACCATGGCGCCAACCGATCGATACGTAGCCGTGATGGGTTAACCCCACTGGAGGTGGTTTCCGGGCCCTTTGAAGACGCCCGCGCAGGCTACGATTATTTCCAGGAAACCTTGGGTCCGTTAGGATTGAAGCTGGATTATGATTATCTGCAACGAACGCGCCCGGAAATCGCCCAGCTCCTAATGCAATATTGATACGACATTACCGGGGGGTGTTCCCGATAGATCCTTTTATATTCCGTACCTACGGCACGGGTTCAATGCCATTGAATTCTTGGCTACCGGGATGGGGTCCCGATGGGACCGGGGATGACTTGGAACCCGGATATTTATATTCCATACCTAAGGCACGGTGGGAATGCTAATAAATTCTTCGCTACCGGGATGGGGTCCCGATGGGACCGAGGGGTGACATGGAACCCGGATATTTACATTCCGTACCTAAGGCACGGTGGGGATGCATGCCATTTGGTTCAACCGGGATGGGATCCCGAGGGGACCAGGGTGAAATGGAATCGGGATATTTACATTTCGTACCTAAGGCACGGTGGAAATGCCGTTGAATTCTTCGCTACCGGGATGGGTTCCCGATGGGACCGGGGTGACATGGAATCCGGATATTTATATTCCGTACCTACGGCACGTTGGGAATGCATATCATTTGGTTCTATCGGGATGGGGTCCCAAGGGGACCGGGGAGAGATTCCAATTGGATCCGAAGAGGCGCGGTATTAGAATATGCTTTCAATCCCGTTAGGGACTCTACCCCGGTAGCAATTATTAGCAATAAATCAACCTGTGCCGTAGGTACAGCACCCTTCTATAATATAGGGTCAAAGATGAACCGGTCTTCGTATTCGATATCAAATGATTGGAGGAGCTCAACGTATTCGTCCAAAAATGTTTTACAATCATGATGTTCCTTTTGATTTCGAATGTATTTGATAACATCCTGAACATGTGATTTTGAATATGAAAATGCACCAAAACCAGCCTGCCAGGCAAATTTCCCATTTACAAAGCCATTATTATTTATCCATTCGGAAGAGCTGCTCTTAACCCATTTCATCAGGTCGGATAATGATTCGACTGGTCGCATCCCAAAAAATATATGGATATGATCTGGCATTCCATTAATTGCAAGGAGTTTATGTCCCCGATTTTGGATGATGCCGGTCATGTATTTATACAATTCTTCTTGCCATGCGGCCCTGATTAAACTTGCCCGATTTTTTACCGCAAAGACGGTTTGAATGTGAATTTGGGTGTAGGTATTTGCCATAATGGATAATTATTGATTTCTAAAATACAAATTATTCTGTTAACTATATTCTGTACCTGCGGCACGGTGGGAATGCATATCATTTAGTTCTACCGGGATCAGGTCCCGAGGGAACCGGAGGGGTGAAATGGAATCATGATATTTATATTCCGTACCTAAGGCACGGTGGGATGCATGCCATTTGGTTCAACCGGGATGGGGTCCCGATGGGACCGAGGGGTGACATGGAATCCGGTTATTTATATTCCGTACCTACGGCACGGGTTCAATGCCATTGAATTCTTGGCTACCGGGATGGGGTCTCGATGGGACCGGGGGTGACATGGAACCCGGATATTTATATTCCGTACCTATGGCACGGTGGGAATGCATACCATTTGGTTCTACCGGGATCAGGTCCCAAGGGGACCGAGGGGTGAAATGAAATCCGGTTATTTATATTCCGTACCTACGGCACGGGTTCAATGCCATTGAATTCTTGGCTACCGGGATGGGGTCCCGATGGGACCGGGGGTGAAATGGAATCCCGATATTTATATTCCGTACCTATGGCACGGTGGGAATGCCGTTGAATTCTTCGCTACCGGGATGGGATCCCAAGGGGACCGAAGGGTGACATGGAACCCGGATATTTATATTCCGTACCTATGGTACGGCGGGAATGCATATCATTTGGATCTACCGGGATGGGGTCCCGATGGGATCGGAGGGGTGACATGGAATCCCGATATTTATATTCCGTACCTACGGCACGGTGGGAATGCCGTTGAATTCTTCGCTACCGGGATGGGGTCCCGATGGGATCGGAGGGGTGACATGGAATCCCGATATTTATATTCCGTACCTACGGCACGGTGGGGATGCATGCCATTTGGTTCAACCGGGATGGGGTCCCGATGGGACCGGGGAGAGATTCCAATTGGATCCGAAGAGGCGCGGTATTAGAATCCGCTTTCAGTCCCGTTAGGGACTCTACCCCGGTAGCAATTATTAGCAATAAATCAACCTGTGCCGTAGGTACAGCACCCTTCTATAATATGGGGTCAAAGATGGTCTGCTCATCGTGTTCCATATAAATTCGCTCGATCTGAAAATCGTCAAACTATACCTGGGTATAGTTCCGCATTAATCACATTTTTCTATCTTTTACATTGCACACCAAAAGATCGGATCATGGTAAAGAATATTCTCCTGCTCTTTTTTTTCCTTACCTCTCTATACAATTGTACGGAACATTCACCCATATCTTCTGCCCCTTTTAATCCCGATTTGGATGAAATCGCCGGAATGAACGGATATGCCCAGTACGAATGGGAACTGACCCATGATCCAGCGACCGGAGATATCCCGGTGCAACGCCTTGCGGTAGCTCAACAAATCCTGACTCTGCGGGAAAGAAATCAACTATCCACCCGATCCAGCTTTTGGAAACCTTTAGGACCGGCTAACGTAGGTGGCCGTACCCGTGCCCTGCTGATCGACGCCAACGATCCGACCGGAAACACCATCTTTGCCGGTAGCACTTCCGGCGGCCTTTATAAGAACCGCGCATTTAAATCACCATCCAATTCCTGGGAGACGGCCTCGGGAATCGATGAAAACCTATCCATATCAGCCATTGTCCAGGATCCCAACAATCCCAATCTGATCTATGTCGGGACCGGTGAAGGCTGGGGAAGTGCCAATGACATCCGGGGTGCAGGCGTATGGCGGTCCACCGATGGCGGCCGGAACTGGTTGCAACTGGATGATGGCACTGAACCCGCATTCTGGCACGTACTGGACATCGATGTTGATCAAAATGGAAACCTGTATGTCTCAACCCGTTTTAATGGCATCCAGAGGAGCTCTGACCGGGGCGACCACTGGACACCTGTACTCGGGGAATTTATGGGCAATGGAAATACCAATGCGGGGGGTGACCTGGAAATTGGCCCCGACGGCAGTGTTTATGCCAGCCTTAACCTTTATGGGCCGGGCAGGATATTCAAATCCGACTTCACTATAAATCAGCAAAATACCGGGGATAAGGACGCCTGGACCGATATAACCCCACCAGGCAATTATTGGCGTATCGAAATGGCAATAGCCCCAAGCGATAAGAATCGCATTTATGCCCTGTGCGCAGGTTCCGACCTGCAGGTGAACGACATGTGGCGTAGTGAAAATGGAGGACAATCGTGGCAATCCATGACAATTCCTTCACTGACTGCATTGGTGACCTCGCCGTTCACCGCTTCTGCCGCATGGTTTGCCCTCATCGCACAAGTGGACCCGAAGGATCCCAATACCATGTACATAGGGGGTATTGACCTGGTCCGGACCGATGATGGTGGCAATACCTGGACCCATCTTTCGAGCGAATACCCTTATCCTCCCTTTTACGTCGGCGATCGCGTGGTCCACACCGACCAGCACGAAATCCTATTCTTCCCGGGTGGCAATCAGGAGGCTCTCTTCTCCAACGACGGAGGCATCTATTATTCCAGGGATCTGCAAAATGAGTTCCCTACCTTCCAGGAAATGAATACCCGATACAACACCACCCAATTTTACAGTTGTGCCCTGTTTTTTGACACAGACCTTTATCTGGGCGGTGCGCAGGACAATGGCAACTGGGCCATCGTGGGAGAAGATCTGTATACGGCTGCCAATTATTTTCTCGGAGCTGGAGACGGTGGGATTACCCAGGTCAGTCAGCAGAATAGTGGGATATTTTCGCTCTCGGCTACCGGCATTGACATCGCCATTACCACCGATGGATCAAAAACCTATACGTCCTTTGATCTGCCGGGAAGAGGTGATTTTATCCATCCCTACACCCTGGATGATAATGCCAATTTATTTTACGGCGCTCTGGGGTCCAACAAATACTTTATCATTAAAGACCTCAAAACAAGAGACGCCTTTGACTCGGTCACTGTATCCCAGTTTCAAGGGGCAAAAATCAGTGCATTAACGCCTGACCCCCAGGTATCCAACCGGCTATGGGTGGCTGTCCGGCCCAATCAAAGCCAGGGGCATGCCGGCATTTTCCGCATTGACCAGGCCAATACCCATAACCCGGTCGTCACTGAATTATCTGATCCGGGCTGGGATAAAGATCTGGCAGCCCGCAATATCTTTATTGATGCCAATGACCCCAATTACCTGCTCCTCACCTTTGCCAATTACGGCAGTCCCAATGTGTGGATCTCCGAAGACGGCGGTTTGCATTGGACCAATGTCGACGGCGACCTGCCGGACATGCCGGTACGCTGGGGCATCATCAATCCGCTGAACCGGGACGAACTGATTCTGGCTACTGAACTGGGAGTACTGCATTCCACTACCCTTAATGGAGCAGGTACAAAATGGGAAACCTACCAGAGCGGATTAGGTAAAATGCGGGTCAACATGCTGACATACAGCGCCATCGGGCAACGCCTGGTTGCTGCGACCTGGGGCCAGGGTTTGTACCTGACCAATTATGATGCAGGATCGGCGTCGGTGACACGAGATGAGATCGAAGGACTCCGTATTTATCCAAATCCAGTGACAGACTATCTGAACATTAGCGGTATTAAGGATGTCTCGGCATTCACCTATACGATTTATGACATTCAGGGCCAAGTATTAGCTAATGGTCAAATAACTCAATCACCTATCCTCACCAGCAAATGGCTTCCGGGGACCTACCTGATTAAGATTACTGATGAAATTAATGACCGGCAAAACACTTATAAAATTATAAAGGCTGCTTCATCCAAATAACGAAGACATACCTGTAATTTTACTACATTCAACTGACCAATCAGGTTGTGCTCAACTCCTGCAATGAATAAACCAAAACCGAAAACGGTCGAAGAATACATATTAGCCGCTCCCGACCAGGCACATGCAAAATTACGGGAAATCAGGGCAATCTTACATGAGGTGGCTCCCTTAGCAGAAGAGCAACTAAAGTGGGGAGTACCGGTCATGATCGAGAAGCGGATATTATTCTCTTATGCAGCTTATAAAAAACACCTGAATTTTATGCCCACCGGGCCATGCCTGGAACCCTTTCGGGAAGAACTGCAGGATTACACCCTGGGCCAGGACACCATCCAATTCCCTTACGATCAGCCACTGCCCCGGGACCTTATTCTCAAAATAGCCTATTACCGGTACCGGCAGGTTTTGGATGAGGATGCCAAATGGAGGTATTAAATGGATTAATATCCGTCAAGATTCCCTTTTTGTAATAAATGATAGACTACCTGACAAACTACCATCCAGGTAAGAATTGAAATATTGAAAATATATTTGTATGTACAAACAAAATTATTTATCTTTGAAGGATGGAGCGAGAAGATTCACCTTATTGCCAATGTTTGTACTATGCGAGCAACGCCCTGGCCCGCATCATGACGCGCATGGCGGATGAAGCTTTTGCGACCACGGGATTGAGTTCTTCCTATGCCTTTCTACTGATGACGGTCAACAATAAACCCGGCATTCAACCCAAAGAGATCAGCCAGAAAATGCAGCTAACACCATCTACGGTCACCAGGCTTATTGAAAAAATGGAAGTACGCGGTATGTTGCTACGTCAATCCTCCGGCCGGTCCACCGAAGTGTACCCCACCTCGCAAAGTCTGGAGCTCCAGCCAAAGATCCTGCAAGCATGGCAACAGCTGTATAAAAACTATTCAGCCTTATTGGGTGAGGAAGAAGGAATATCCCTGACCGCTTCCATCCATGAGGCAAGCAAAAAGCTGGAATAATTTTTTGATTAAATTATTTGTATGTACATACATTATTGTCGAATTAGCCGAAAGACGACATAAAACACGAGTAAGCATCACCACAAAAATGATAATAACATGAAAATTGGAATTCTTGGAACCGGAATCGTCGGCCAGACCCTGGCCGAAAAAGTAGCGGAAGTGGGTCATGAAGTCATGTCCGGAACCCGCAACGTTGACACATTACTGGCAAAAAGTAATCCTGACTCCTATGGCCGTCCACCTTTTAAGGACTGGCTGCATGCCCATCCCGGGATTCAAGTGGGCACCCTTGATGAAACGGCAGCATTCGGAACCCTGCTCATCAATGCCATGTACGGTATGGGATCCATCCAGGCCCTGCAAACCATCGGTCCGGACCACTTAAGTGGAAAAATTTTACTGGACATTGCAAATCCTCTGGACTTTTCCAGGGGTTTCCCACCGTCGCTTTCCATCTGCAATACGGATTCACTGGGAGAAGAAATTCAGCGCACCTTTCCTCAGCTCAAAGTGGTCAAATCGCTGAATACCATGAATACCAATCTTATGGTTCACCCCCGTGCTTTAAGTGGGGACCAAACCGTATTCATCAGTGGGAATGATGCAGATGCGAAAGAAACCGTAAAGGTCATCCTGAAATCGTTTGGCTGGAAGGAAAGTGAAATGATCGACCTGGGAGACATATCTACCGCGAGAGGTACGGAGCAATTGCTCCCGATCTGGGTGAGGATCTATTCGAAGATGGGCCACGCCAATTTCAATTTTAAGATTGTCACCGGATAACACACATTCCCGTTTCCCCGAACCGGCCTTGTTTTTGCAGGATTTGAATAAAGGCATTAAACGATCGAATAAGACATCCATCTAAGCCTTAAAAAGAGTTCCATGACTGTAAAAATGCTGCTGGTTTGGGGATGGGTTTGCTGGATGATTGGAGCTGAAGCCCAAACTGTACAGACGCAATACGGCCCCATCACCGGTGAAATAGATGGTCCGGTGTACGCCTTCCGGGGCATTCCTTTTGCCGCTCCGCCGACCGGAGATCTGCGCTGGCGACCGACGGAATCTCCCCAATCGTGGACCGCACCGCTGCTGACAACGGATTATCCGCCAATATGTCCTCAAAAACATTACGAACAGGGCGATACCACCTATACGCTGGAAGGAAATGAAGATTGCCTATACCTCAATGTCTGGAGCCCGGACCTCACAGGAAATTACCCGGTGATGGTCTTCATCCACGGCGGTGGAAACCAGCAGGGCAGCAGCAGCGAAATGGCTGGTGGAATCGCCTTATACGATGGCAAAAACCTGGCTAACAAGGGAAAAGTCGTGGTCGTGACCATTCAATACCGGCTGGGCATCCTGGGTTATCTGGTTCACCCGGGACTGGAGTCAGAAAATGCGCACCATACCTCCGGCAACTATGCGGTAATGGATCAGCTCTTTGCCTTGCAATGGGTGCAAAACAACATCAGTAAGTTCGGGGGCAACCCGGCCAATGTCACCATCTTCGGTGAAAGTGCAGGAGGTGTCAACGTAGGCAATCTGCTGACCTGTACAGCCGCTTCCGGTCTCTTCCATAAAGCCATCATCGAAAGCGCCATTCCGCTGCTCAATGCCTACCCTGCCGCCCAATCCAAAGGTGTCGACCTGGTCAACGAATTCATATCGCAAGGAAGCGACGAAGAAAAAATCGCCTTTATGCGTGCCGTGCCGGCTGATGAACTGAGCCGCACCTTAAGCAATCCTGTGCAGGGTGGTGTCGTTCAGCAAGCCTGGCAGCCGGTACTTGACCATTATCTTTTCTCCAGCTTTCCCAACGTAGCATTCGAGTCAGGCACCTTCAATCAGGTACCACTGATCATTGGATCCAATGCCGACGAAATGCGTCCCGGCGTACCTCCGGTGGTAACCTCCACACAGGTGCGGGCGCTCATCAACAATGTCGTGCCCGCCGCTTACCGAAATACCGCACTGACTTTGTATCCTCCCGGTAATACCAATGCAGAATCGAAGGATTCCTATGCCGGGATCCTGACCGATGGTCAATTTACGTCCACCACACGACGAACCGCCCAATGTGTAAGTCTTAACCAGCAAGCCCCGGTTTGGCGATATTTTTTCAGCCATACCAATGATTTTCCTGCCATCAAAGAATGGGGAGCATTTCATGGCCTGGAGCTCTTTTATGTATTCAACAACCTGGAAAATTCGTTATTCGCTTTAGGCCCCTGGTACACCGATGCGGATAAAGCGATCGCGAACAACATGCTGACTTACTGGACTCAATTTGCTTATAGCGGGGATCCCAATCAGGGCACCCTACCTGCCTGGCCCGTCTACGATGCCGGTACCGATTGCTATCTGAACATCGGGGCTGTATCCGATGATACCTCGTGTGGCTTGCGTACTCCTAAATGTGATTTGTGGGATCAGGTAACCGGCTTCAGTGGATGCACCAGCAGTTTAACGGGTCTTGAAATCCAGCCGGAATTACAGACCGGACCTGAAATTTATCCCAATCCCTCCGCAGGATTTATCCATATCAAATGGGATGAGCCCATGCTTTCCGTACGGGTATTTGACTTATTGGGCCATTCTCTTGGCACTTACCGGGAGTCTTCAAGCCTGGACTTAAGCTATTTATATCCTGGAACATATCTCCTGATCCTGAATGATGGCAGAAAACAATTCGTTCGAAAACTCAATCTGGCGCGGTAAGGGAAGAAATTGTAATTTGGAATATGGATGATCCGGTTCATGTTCCGTTTTTTGCTCCCCACCTCTACATTCCTGCGGGTGTAACATCCGTTGATTTTTACATCAAAGCATTTGCTGCTACCGAATTGCGCCGGTTCCTGAATGACGATGGCAGCTATCACGTATCAGAGTTGGCCATAGAAGGCCGGATATTTCATTTGCATGAACTCAAAAAAGCCAACGGTCAACTGGATCCGGATACTGCAGATGGCACCACGGTTGCCATCGGGCTGTTTGTTGCAGACGTGGATGTCGTTGTCCAGGCAGCAATCCAGGCGGGTGCGCGGATCTTGTCTCCGGCCCGTGATTACGATTACGGTTACCGGCAGGCCATGATCGTGGATCCTTTTGGTCACCAGTGGCTGATCGAGATGCGGATCTGAAAATTGATTTTTTCCAAACACCGGCGGTCCCGCTTTACTTCATCACAGATCAACAGCTCCAGGTATCTATGCTTTTGGTGATCAAACCAATCCGATTACCAGGGAATTTAGCTACCTTTTACTACCTAAACCTGGCATGATGAAATATCAATTTCCGAAACCTATCTGCATCATTCCGTTTTTTTTGTTTTTCCTGACTTCCATCCTTTTCTGTTACTGCACACACAATACTCCGGTGGATATCTCACAGGAGATCACCGATATCGAAAATGGTCTGTTGCCTTCCATTCAGGTCGCCGGAGACACCTTGACCCAATATTCCATGGAGGCCCGAATGGATCACTATCACGTACCCGGTGTAAGTATTGCAGTCGTTAAAGACGGGAAAATGCGCTGGGCCAGGGGATATGGAATGGCCAACACCCAATCCGGGACACGTGTTGATACATCCACTTTATTTCAGGCGGGTTCGATAAGTAAACCCCTGGCTGCCCTGGGAGCATTGAAACTGGTTGAAGCAGGCAGGCTCGACCTCGATGCCGATGTCAATAATTATCTGAAATCCTGGAAAGTACCCGACAATCGATTCACCAATCAGGACAAGGTGACCCTGAGATTATTGCTTACCCATAGTGCAGGGATGACGGTACATGGTTTCCCTGGCTACGCACAATCGGATACGATGCCATCGCTGGTAGAAGTCCTGGATGGCAAAGGAAACACTCCGCCTATTGTTGCCGACACCTTTCCCGGCAGCCTTTGGCGGTATTCAGGCGGGGGTTATACGGTCATGCAACAAATGATTGAAGATGTCAGCGGACTACCATTTACCAGTTTTTTGGATGATAGTATACTACGGCCTCTGGGTATGCACAACAGCACTTATGCCCAGCCTCTGATTGCTTCCCGGCATCCACAGGCCAGTGCCGCTTATGATCGCAGCGGTACATTAATTGAAGGACTCTGGCACAACTATCCCGAGCAGGCAGCTGCCGGATTATGGACTACCCCTGCCGACCTGGCCCGTTATTGTCTGGCCGTACAAGGCATTGCTGGTGGGGCAACAGGAGAGGTACTTAACCCCGGGACCATTCGCACGATGCTGACCAAACACCTCAATGACTGGGGGTTGGGACCTGCTCTGCGTTGGGATGGCGACTCGCTGTTGTTCGGTCATGGTGGTAAAAATGCCGGCTTTTCCAATAATATGCTGGCGTCCGTCCACCAGGGTTATGGCGTAATTGTAATGACCAATGCCGACCAGGGTATCGATCTTATGAATGAAATCATGCGGTCTGTTTCTGCTTATTATCACTGGGGTATCAGCAATCCAAGGACCGTGGAAATCACCAAACTAACCGATGAGCAACTGAACCGTCTGGCAGGCTCGTACCAATTGGATCACCAGGTACCCGATATTGGCGATTACCTGGTCGAGCTATCCATAAAAGACGGGAAGGTGATTGTTTATGACCCGAACAATAAAGAAACCAATATCCTTTCACCGCTTGATGAATGGAAATTTATCGATGTGAACACCGGCGATGAAGTGGTTTTTGCTGCTTCAGGTAAAACGCCAGGTCTTCTCCAGCTTACCTGGAACAATCAATTTGTATTTTACCAAACAAGCCGTATGCAAAATTCCGATGAATGAATAGAGTACCTCAAATCCGCCGAAATCCATTGTGGTTGGGAATTGTATTACTAATCTGGGGATGTAATACTGCCAATGTATCCTACCCGGACGCCCTCTGTCTGCAACATATTGACGTCCTGGATCCGGAGACCGGCATTAAGAAAGATCAAACCGTAGTCATCCAAAATGGAAAGATCCTGAGGGTAGCCGACAGCAAGCTGCTGCCTTTGTCCTCAGACAATATCATCATAGATGGGACCGGTAAATACCTGATACCCGGCTTGTGGGACGCTCATGTCCATTTTGCTTTTATGGAAGATCTCGCGCCCTCTATGTTTGATCTCTTTTTGGCTTATGGCATCACCAGTGTCCGGGATACGGGTGGAAAATTGAGTTTTGTACAACAATGGCGAAACCTGTCACGGGCTAAACCAACTGAAGCACCGCGCGTGATGATTGCAGGCCCGCTGATCGATGGCATACCCAATGTATACGATGGTAGCGATCCGGATCATCCGCCCTTATCCGTAGGCATGCATTCAGTCGCAGAAGTCCATGAAGAAGTACAACAACTGATCGACGCAGGCGTGGACTTTCTGAAGGCTTATGAAATGCTGACTCCGGAAGAATTCTATGAGATCACCCGGATGGCACAGGCGCACAACCTGAAAGTCACCGGGCATGTACCATTAAGCATGGATGTGATTACCGCCAGCAATGCCGGACTCAATAGCATGGAGCATCTCAGAAACCTGGAACTTTCCTGCGCTTCCAATTCCGATTCATTGTTAAATGCCCGGCGCAGCATGCTCACCGATGGCATACACGATCCCGGAGGAGAATTGCGCAGCCGAATCCATAATGCCGAGCGGGAAAATGCGATCAATCATTATGATGAACACCGGGCTGATTCTATTTTACAAGTCCTGTACAAAAACCAAACCTGGCAAATACCTACATTGAACCTGGCCAGCGGCAACATCCTGCAGCCTTTTATGCTCCCGGATTATCAGGAATCCTTTGCCTATTTGCCCGATACCATCGCCATAGAATGGATGTCAGAAATAGAACATTTTAAAGATTATCAACCTACGGAATTTCAAAAACGATACACCCAATGGTTTCTGGATATGGTCGGAAAGATCAATCAGGAGCAGATCCCAATTATGGCCGGCACCGATTGTCCTATTTTCTTTCAGCCACCCGGCAGGAGTTTACATCAGGAATTGGTGGTACTGGTCAAAGCCGGATTAACACCTTTGGAGGCTATCCGTTCGGCAACCCTGAATCCGGCCAGGTATTTTGGGATGGAAAAGGAGTTGGGTTCGGTGAAAGAGAACGAATGGGCAGACCTGGTGGTCCTTGATGCCAATCCATTGGATGACATCAATAATACCCGGAAAATTAACGCCGTCATCAAACAGGGAAAGTACTACAGCCGGGAAGACCTGGATCATATCCTGGACAAACTGAAACAATAATAAATGCATTCCGCTGTTTTAGCGGATCACTGTAGAGATAGGAAGTTACCAGCCACAGTTCGTGCAAATGACTTTTAAAATCCGATCGGCATCTGATACGCAACCGCGTACATTATGTGAATGCAGTATGCGAATGGAATGAGTGTATGCGCTACCAGGCAGGCAAATACCTCGCAGGCAAAACTATCGCATCGTTGGTCCGGATTGGTACCGGCATCCATGCGTAATTAGTGTCTGTTAATTAGCGGCTGAACCGGTACGATGCCTTAACCAGAAAGATATTCCGCGCATCGGTCGTGAAAAGGCTGTGCAGATCCTGGCCAAAATTGAATTGCCCCATCGATACCGCGTCATTGCGGTTCTGTGACCAGACGAAATACAATACCGATCCAGGTTTGTATTCCCAGCGCAGTACCAGGTTGGACAGGAATTCCTTGAAATTAAAGTCAGGGATACCGATAGAATACGATGGACCAGCGCCTGTCTCATGCAAGGCGATGTAGTCCGCCCCTTCCTCTATTTCTGCCGGCTGGTACACATGGAATCGCTGCGAATATTCACCAGCCTGCGGGTTGGTGATGTATTTCAACTTATCGTATTTGCCGGCTGCTACGAAGGGCTGACCCCAGTACTGGATGGTGAGGTCCGGTGTGATGGTATAATTCAACCGCAGTGACATACCCAGTACATTCTGGTCGATGGTACCGAAGATGTAGCGTGTATCCTCTCCTAATGGTATCTGATCAATGTATTGCAGTTCGCTGATGTTTTTCTGGAAGTAAGCGTTGATGCTGGTCTGCAGGGATTTGGTGGGCCGGTAGCTGAATCCCAGGCTTTCGTAATAGCCTTTGCGATAAGTTTCCGCGCTCCAGTTCTGGGTCCATTCCCACTCCAGCTGCCAGGGTTTCTGATCATTGGTACTAATGTAGCCCCACCAGTTGTATTGCGTCGGAATAAGCAACGCCGGTCCACCGCGCAGTGCCGCCGTATACAGCGCCTGACCATTGACATTCATTCCTGTGCTCAGATGCCAGTAATTGGTAAACTGTGTGTGCATGTTTACATTACCACCCAACCCGAGGTTTTCAAATCCAAAATCCGATGCTTGCCATTGATTAAAGTTGAGGGAGAAATTGCGGAAGATTTTGTACGGTTTATATACGCGGTAGCCTACCCAGATCACTTCAAAGAGATTATCCGCTTCCGGCATGTAGCCTGCATCATTAAGTTCCAGGCCGGGTGATTTCCAAGCGACCGCTGCCAAAAAACGCAATTTCCCACTGAATTTTCCCAGCAGGGCTTTGCCGCCAAATCCGGTCAACTCTTCTTTACTCGGATCCAGGATCTTATAACTCTGGTCCGGGCGCTGAAAATTGTGCACAAAAGAAGTCTGGACCGTTTCAATAGCCTCGGGATCACCTTTTAGACGGCTGAAGTAATTGCTGACTGAAAACTCCCAGGTACGGTTATTCCATTTATGGGTAAAGTCCACACCTCCGGTCATGGCACTCTCCGGAAGGAATTGCAGGTTGACCTGACTGATTTGCCGGTTGACAGAGGTAATCATCCCACCCAGAATGGTATTCCCAGAGTCAAAATCTTTCTGTACTCTACCGACCAGATAATTGGTCAGTGGTTCTACGGTTTCCTTGCGTTCGTCTCCTTCACTGTTGGTGATGGAAGCGTGCTCTTCAGCGGTAAGGCTTTCCAGGATCCCGATGGAGAGTCCTTTTTCAGTTTTCCCGGTTAATTTAGCTGCACCCAGGATAGAGGTGAATTCCGGTGATTTAATGTATTCGCCGTCCAGTATACTGGGATCGTAATGCGGCCTCCTGCCTATGCGTCGTGAGTAAAACAGGTTTTCAGAACCGAGGTCTCCGTCACCAAATAGCAATGGAAAATTGAAGATGTTTTTTCCTTCTATAAACAGTAACCGCTTTTCTTCGAAAAACAACTCCTGGGTGGTCAGATTCACGCGGGATGGATCCGCTTCGACCTGACCGAAGTCGGGGTTGATGGAAAAGTCAAGCGTAAAATTGTTTGACAATCCCACTTTGCCATCCAGGCCTGCATTGAGTGAATTGGTAGCGCCATGGTTGCGGTAAGGATCACCGGGAACTGCCTTGTAGCGATCCGCCTGTGCCACGACATAGGGAGCGATCTCCAGTGGCAACTTAGGCTCAAGATTGGTCAATCCATCGAGGGTGGCAAACTGGGATACCCATCCGGCCTGCTCGCGCGCAGCAGGTTGCCAGACAATGGTCTCATCCTTACGGAACAACTTGCGCGCTACCTGAATACCCCAGGTTTGGTTATCTGCTTTCTTAAACCGCAACTGAGTCAAGGGGATCTTCATCTCACAATACCAGCCTGCCTGGTCACGGGATGTTTTCACATACCAGGTTGGGTCCCAGGAATTATCCTCATTTTCTCCGTCATTGCTTACGATGAAGTCCAGTTTGACTCCCGCAGCCGTGGCAACGAAAGTAAATGCCGTCCTGCGGTCAAAATAGGAATCAAACTGTACACCCACAAAATCGCCGTCAATATCATCCCGGCGGGTAAGCCGGTGATAGATGCTATCCGGAGATGTGTCAAAAGCCTTAAACCCTACGTAAATAAAATTGTCGTCATAAGCCAGGGCAAATGCTGTCCGTTGGGAGGGAGCTGCTTTTTCGACCGGCTCGTATTGCACGAAGTCATCGTGCCACTCCAGCGTCTGCCAGAAAGGCTCATTAAACTGGCCATCCATAGTCAACTCCGTGATTTGGATGCGCTCAGCCTGCAATGATTTTGTTGGATATGGGGTGCTTGCATACAATGGCAGTACTATGCTCCCTAACAGAAGCCCAAGAGCATTCTTCATCGCTTTCATTTAGTCTGGTTTCAGGGATAAGACGGGCCTTAACCTTAAGAAGTTGCAAAAAAAGTTGTTTTTCTTTGATCTGGTGTCTGGCACCCTGGCTTATCTGCCGGCCGAAAGCATGTTGCGAAGTAACCTCAAACCAGGAATGCCTGGCGGGTCAACCGGACCCATGTATAGATCTTACCTTCCAGATCCTGGCGCATGGAATTTTGTACTTCATGGCGGTGTGCCACTCTATCTTTATGGGATTCTTCTTGTTTCCTGTTCCGAAAAGCCTGAGTCATGTAGCGGTCCAAAAGATGGTGATCATGCCAGGTGCCTATTTCCTGGGCCAGTGATTTGGCTGTTTCCCAATGTTCCGATAACCGTTCATCCAGTGCGATAAGTACACGGATCTTGTGCAATTCCACCAGCCGTTTGAGCGCTGTCCGGATGGAATGCAGGTATTCACTTTTCGATTGCCCTGGCCGGACCTGGATCTGCTTCAGGTATTTGAGTTTGAGATACCAGATGGCGTTTTCAATGACTTCCCGGTCGAGGGTCAGGAGCCAGCTTTGGAATGGTTTTTTAAAATTAAACGCCGAAGGCTCGAAAGCTTTCAGGTATGCCTTGAATTGCTTCTCTGCTTTTTGCACATGCTTTTGTGCCTCCGGCAACAGAAGTTCAAGAGCGGGTTCGCCTTCCAGCAAAGCCAGCCGGACCTGGGCATCCCGCAGGACTCCGGCAGTTTGAAATAATTTATTGGCGGCTTTCTGGAGTGTCTCGGTCCGTTTCCGGCCGGCGTCGGTCTGTCTGAGAACGGCCAGTAATACCCGGAGGCGCTTAATGGCCAACCGTAACTGATGAACAGTTTTAACATCCAAATCGCCTTGTAAATTTCCAAGATGAAGCTGGATCTCATGAAGCGTAGACTTCACCAATTCAGTCCACCTTTCCGTCACAGTTTTCGGGGTTCCGTCCTCCATTTTTAGCATTTTAAACACCAATTCAAGCATTCCCTGACCTTATTGAATGAGGAGGACAGGGTTTTCCGCTTGCTATCCTACAAGATAAGCGGTCGGCATCGTTATCCGGTATTTGGTCGAAGTTTATACGGCATTAGCCTAATATTCCCTTTGGTTCACACGTTTATCTCTAGCTTGGAACCATTCATATAAACCTGATGATTGTACTGCGTGATATACGCAAGGCCTACGCCACGGAATTTACCCGGCTAGAGGTCTTGAAAGGAATTGATTTGACGATAGGCGATGGTGAGTACGTGTCTATTATGGGCTCGTCAGGATCGGGTAAGTCTACCCTGCTGAACATTTTAGGGATCCTGGATGACTATGACAGTGGCACCTACCATCTGGATAACACCCTGATTTCCAAAGATCTTTCACAAAAAGAAGCTGCCTTCTACCGCAATCGTTTCATCGGTTTTGTATTCCAGTCATTCAATTTACTGAATTTCAAAACAGCACAGGAAAATGTCGCCCTTCCGCTGTATTACCAGAAAATAAACCGCAAAGAGCGCGCCGATCTGGCAATGCACCACCTGGAACAAGTCGGTCTGGCTGACTGGGCCACCCACTTCCCCAATCAAATGTCCGGAGGACAACAACAGCGGGTAGCGATAGCACGGGCACTGGCAACTAATCCCAAAGTTATCCTGGCTGACGAACCCACCGGGGCACTTGACAGCACAACATCCCATGAGGTCATGGAGATCTTCGACCGGGTCAATTCAGAAGGGAAAACGTTGATCCTGGTAACCCATGAGATGGACATTGCCCATCGTACAAAACGCATCATCCACATCAAGGATGGGTTGATCTTAAACGAAGGCTTATGATCGATCTGGACAAATGGAATGAAATCTTCGAGAGCATCAAACGCCACAAGCTGCGTACCGCGCTGACAGCCCTGGGTGTATTCTGGGGTATTTTTATGCTGGTCATCCTCCTTGGCGCCGGACAAGGCCTGCAAAATGGCATCGAATTCCAGTTTGAAGGTGATGCAACCAACAGCATCCGGATATCCGGTGGCTGGACTTCTAAAGCCTACAGAGGCCTCCCAAAGGGGCGCCGTATTTACCTGAATAATGAAGACATCGCGATCCTGCAGCGCGATTTTCCGGAAGTGGAGAATATTTCCGGCAGGGTCTTTCTACAGGGAAATCAATAAGTACGCTTCAAAGACAAAATCTTTGCCTATTCGGTACGCGGTGTTTCTCCTGCCATGGCTTACCTGGAGCAATTCATGATGGTTCAGGGCAGGTTTCTTAATGATGGCGATGACCATTTATTACAGAAAAATGCAGTTATCGGGACACTGGTCAAGGAAGAGTTGTTTGGTAAAAATGAAGATGCCGTAGGAAAGGAAATCAACATCGGAGGAATTGTCTACAAAGTCATTGGCGTCTATTACGATAAGGAAGGTGAGCGCTCCTTACGGGATATTTACATCCCAATCACCCTGGCACAGCGCGTATATCAGGGCACTGAATACGTCAACAACATCTGGTTCTCTACGGCACAGGTGGATCTGGATCAGGCCAAGTCTCTGGAAAACCGCATCCGCCGGATGATGTCAGCCAAATACCTGTTTGATCCGGAAGATGTGCGTGCGATGTGGATCTCCAATGCCCTGGAAGAATACCAGCACTTCCAGAACCTGTTTGCGGGCATTAAAGCCTTCTTATGGTTCGTAGGATTAGGCAGTTTACTGGCCGGTGTCATCGGAGTCAGTAACATCATGCTGATCATTGTTAAAGACCGCACCAGGGAGATCGGGGTCCGAAAAGCATTGGGAGCAACCCCCGGGTCCATAGTCAATATGATCCTGTCTGAGTCGATATTTATCACGCTCATGGCCGGTTATATTGGTATGATCCTCGGGCTGATGGTACTGTATTTTGCCAGCAGCATCCAATCGGAATTTTTCCGGCAACCGGAAATCCATCTGGGTGTTGGATTGTTGGCCATCGTCATCCTGACCATCGCAGGCGCATTAGCCGGCTGGGTTCCTGCCCGGCAGGCATCCCGTATTAATCCTGTAATCGCTATGAAAGCTAGATAATTATGTTCAACCGAGACACCTGGCAGGAAATCTGGATGACCATCCAACAGCATAAATTGCGTACGTTCTTAACCGTGCTTGGAGTATTCTGGGGTGTCTTTATGCTGATTTTTATGCTTGGTATGGGTTCCGGTCTGGAAAATGCGGTATTCCGTGATTTTGGTGACCGGGCCACGAACATCATGTATGTGTGGAGCTCTTCAACATCCCTACCCTACCAGGGTTATCAGCCGGGACGTTTCCCGCGTCTAAACTTCGATGATCTTGAAGCCATCAAGCAACAAGTCAAAGGGGTTGGATTTATCGCACCCCGTACCCGGCTGGATGCCAAAGTTGTGCACGGAGAAACTGCCGAAACCTATGAGATCCGTGGCGAGCTGAGCCAGATGATCAAAGTGGAGGCCCTCAAGGTATACCATGGTCGCTACATCAGTGACCTGGATAATGAAGAAACCAGGAAGGTTGCTGTTCTGGGCACCCGAACCGCTGAAGTTCTTTTCGGCCGGAATGCTGAACAAGCCATCGGCCAGTATGTCACCATCAACGGTGCGGAATTTCTGGTTGTCGGCATCTTCGGCCCCCGGGTGATCAAACCCTGGACCGAAGACGACCAGGAAGCGGTGGTGATTCCCCTGACAACCATGCACCGCACCTTTGGCATGGATGGCCGGGTACACTATTTCGCCGTCAGCGCCCAGGAAGGTTATCGCATCGCACAGATCGAACCACAGGTCCGGAGTCTGCTCAAAGCAAGGCACCATGTGGCCCCCAATGATCCCCGAGGCATCGGTGGATTTAATCTCGAGGCAGAATTCCAACAAATCCGGGGGCTTTTTGACGGCATATCGGCATTTCTGTGGATCGTGGGAATAGGCACTTTATTAGCAGGAATCGTGGGTGTCAGCAACATCATGCTGATCGTGGTGAAAGAACGTACCAAGGAAATAGGCATACGCAAAGCCATCGGAGCGACGCCGGCATCGATCATCAGCAGCATATTGACCGAGTCCATATTCATCACGGCAGTATCCGGTTATCTGGGCTTGCTGGCTGGTGTTCTGGTTATTGGCGGGATCAATTTTTTAATGGAACAAGCTGGGGTGGAGTCCCAGATGTTTTACAACCCGGAAGTCAATCTGGGCATCGCCATCGGCGCTATGGTTTTGCTTACCATCGCCGGTACCGTCGCCGGACTGATCCCGGCAACCCTGGCAGCCAGGGTAAATCCGGTGGTTGCATTGAAAGACGAATAATAAAATTTGAGAATTCAGATGTGAGATTTCAGATGTGAGTGCATCAAAAAAACGACTGAATACTGAATACTGAATACTGATTACTGATTACTGATTACTGTGTCTCGTCCTGGAAATAGTTGACAGATTAAGAGATGATTTAAAAATAATACTATCCATGGTAAGGTTCAATGATATTTATGCAGCATGAACTGATGCTGGAGTTTGGTAATTGAGCCTTAAATGGAATCGTACATAATTGTAGCGGTAAATGGCGTCTTTTACAGCATTTACAGCAACCTTTTTTGATGCGAATTCCTGATCGAGATAGAATTCTTTCTTGAGAATACCATTTACTCTTTCAGCCATTGCGTTTTCATAACAGTTTCCTTTGGCAGCCATACTGATCTGAACGTTGTTACTATTCAACAAGCGGGTATAAGCATGACTACAGTATTGAATGCCCCGGTCCGAGTGGTGAATCAATGGTAACGTTGAAGATCGTTGTGCCAAAGCCATTTTCAAAGCCCGTAAACAGCCGTGTAATTCCAGGCTATCACTGATGTCGTATCCGACGATTTTGCGCGAATATGCATCCGTAATCAGAGCCAGGTACATGAACCCGGCACGTGTACTGATATAGGTAATGTCGCTGACCCACACTTCATTGGATCGTTGTGCTTTTATTTCTTTGATCAGATTACTATAGACGTGAAAACGATGCAACGAATTCGTCGTTCGCACATAGTTCTTGCGCCATTTTACGCCCAGGTCATATTTGCGTAGTAGCTCAAACAACGTATCTCTACCCAGTTTGATGCCTGATTCCATCAGTACAGGTTGGATGCGCTTAAGCATTTTTCGGCCTCCTTCTTCTGTAAGCTTTTGTCGACACTGCACAATTTTATCCACAATCACTTCCTCCTGGATTTGTTTCTTGCCAAGCCGTTGTAGCCCTTGGTAGTAACCTTGCCGGCTCAACCCAAATCGTCTGCTTACTTGTTCTACGGTTGGTTGTTTCCCCGTGCCAAGCGAGTTCCGTAGAACTATTGCTTTTTCGACTCCTTGGCATCTCGCTTTTTTGCCAACTCGTCCGAATTGGCATAGCCTAAGCGCTGTGCAGCATATTCATTTAAGCCTGCATGGTACAAGTAATCAAGCTGGGTCTTTACCAAGGCTTTTTCCAACTCCTTCACTTTGGCTTCTAACTCTTTGATTCGATTGAGATCTTCTGGCATTTCAATACGTATTCGACGGTTTAATAAGTCTGGCTGTTCGTATTTGTTGATCCAATTTAATAACGAACCTGCCGCAATTCCATATTTGTGAGCCAGCTCATTTTTATTGTACTTCCCGGTGCGTAGCTCATGCAATACATGCAATTTAAAGCTCTCACTATAACGGCGATAACCTTTTGAATACTTCAATTTGACAACTTCCATCGTTTTTGTTTTGTTGTCAACTTATTTCAGGACTTTACACTGATTACTAAAACAAATAATAAGAATGAATCGTGGGTGTTTTATTAGTACCATAGTTGCCGTCGGGATCTTAACCGTAGGACTTGTTTTTTACTTTATCCAGCAACGTAAAAAATCGCCGGATAACCTGCGTTTTGAAAAACCGGCCTATGAGGATGTGATCAAGAAAACCGTTGCGACGGGTACCATCAAGCCACGTCTGGAAATCAACATCAAACCCCAGGTTTCCGGTGTCATCGAAGAACTTTATATCGACGAAGGGCAGGTCATCGAAAAAGGACAGAAAGTAGCCAAAATCCAGCTGATACCCAGCCAGATCAGCATCAACCAGGCACAGACCAATGTCGAGCTATCCCAACTACAGGTCAAAGAAGCCGCGCGGGAACTGGAACGCCAAAAGAAGATCGCCTCACAGAGTCTGGATGTTGAGAGCGCCCGGCTTAATTATGAAAATGCCAAACAGGAAGAAGAGCGTCAACGCCGGCTGCGTGATGAGGGCATCATCTCCGAACAGGATTACAACCGCATCCTCCTTGACCTGGAATTGCGTAAGACGACCTATGAGAACACCAAGATCTCTTCTGAAAATACGCTTAAACAGTTTGAGACCACCCTTGACATCCGTAGACAGGAACTAAACTCTGCCATAGACAACCTCCAGTTACTAAAGGAAGGTGCGGCGAAAAACTCCAAGCAAGTGTCCAACATCGTCACCGCACCGGTTTCCGGTATGGTACTGGACATTCCGGTGGAGGAAGGTTCATCGGTAATCGAGCGCAACAACTTCAATGAGGGTACCACCGTCGCCATCATTGCCGATATGAATGCACTGATCTTCGAAGGCAAAGTCGATGAGTCCGATGTGGGAAGGCTGAAAGAAGGCATGCCACTGGTTTTGAAGATCGGCGCGATCGACAGTTCAGCAATCGATGCATTCCTGGAATTCATTGCGCCCAGAGGTGAAAAAGAAGAAGGGACTGTAAAATTTGAAGTGCGTGCAGCCGTCAAACCGACCACCAATGTCTTCCTCCGTGCCGGATACAGTGCCAACGGGGATGTGATCATGGAAAAAAAGATCAATGTGCTTACCGTGAAGGAGCGCGACATTCTCTATGAAGACAACAAAGCGTATGTTGAGGTGAAGAAAGGAGACAAGGCAGTGGAAAAGGTCCCGGTCACCACAGGTATATCCGATGGATTAATCACAGAAATCACCAGCGGCCTTGATACGACCATGCAGGTGAAAGTCCAGCAGGAAGTAGCTCAGCCGGCCACAACATCCAACTAATCTGACTTAAATGGCAGATGCCAGTGCGCCGATAAACCGGTCAATTTCCTCTCTGAGCACAAAATGGTGGCAGGATATCCGGTTACCGTTCACGTCCGGTAATACCTTGATGATGATGTCCTGTTCCTTGAGTTTTTGAGCTACCTCATTATTTTTTGCCTTGTCCAGTGTGAAGCTGACGATGGCACAGCTCAGTGCATCATCTTCCGGGCTGATGATCCGGATGCCAGGCAGTGCTAGCAGCTTTTGCCGGCAATAATTCCGCATCTCCAGGCAGCGCTGCTGAATGCGTTCCACACCTATTTCCTGGTTCCACCGTATGGCTTCTCCCAGTCCAATGATCGTGGCTACATTCCGAGTGCCTGAGGATGACGAATAACCGGCAAATCCGGAATGGGTAAATGCGCTGTGTATCTGCGGGTGAAGTTCAGGGCTCACATAGAGGAAACCAGTCTCCTTGGGTCCGAGCAACCACTTATGACCGCTGGTGGCGTAGGCATCAACATTCAAGGCCTGAACATCAACCTTTATCTGCCCGGGAGCCTGGGCACCGTCGGCAATAAGCAGAATACCCCGCGGTTTGGTGATCCTTGCTATTTCAGCAAAAGGCATAACGAGGCCGGTGATGGTGTTCACGTGGCTGAGGAGGACCATTTTGGTTTTCTCTGTCAGATTTGCATGCAGGGTTTCCAGAATTTGTCCGGTACTCTGGGTTGGCATGGGTATGGTCATTTTCCGGATGACAGCCCCCTGGTTGGCAGCCGTATATTCCAGTCCGACCAGGGCGCCTCCATGTTCCTGATCGGTGGTCAGGATCTCATCTCCCGGATTCAGCCGGATCGACTGTGCCACGAGGCTTAGGCCTTCGGTAGTATTCCTGGTAAGCAGAATGTTGTCTTTTTCAGTCCGGATATAATCCGCGATGATCTGCCTTACCGCTTCCATCTTTTGTCCCAGTGGCCCCCAGTTTTCCGCAGCCGGGTTCATCTCCAGCTCCCTCATGGCCTCATATACGGTGTCAATCACCTGTAAGGTGCTGGGCCCCAGACTTCCCGTATTTAAATAGATTCTACCATCCGGGATCAAAAGCTGTTCCCGCACCAATGCAAAAAATGCATCGTCGTTCAGTGATGACCATTTTGCCAGGTCAATCCCTATCCTGCTCCTTCCTGGCCCAACAGCTCCGGTGAGCGCCGGGCTCAAACTTAACCATCCCGCTTGCCGGATAAAATTCCTTCTGGAAGCCATGACTTCTGATTTTGGCATTAAGATACAAATGTTTTATTCCAACGAAATACCGACTAAGGTCAGGTGAAAAACAGCAATGAGTTGAATCGCTTGAAGAGAATATGGGTAATTTTGGGGTACTGTAAAAATCATTCCGTGCAATGCAGCTAACATTTCATGTATCCAAAAGCCCCCGGCAAGTCTTTTCTTATCTGGCAGATATGAATCGCTTTGCAGAGGTACACCCGGTCATCGAGCGGATCAAGGTCCTCAGTGATAATAAATACCTGGTTTTTGAGAGGATGAATTTCGGACCTATACCCTTCAAAACAAAATATCCACTCACGGTTAAATCCGATGAACAAAAGATGTGGATCCATTACCACGCTGTTATTTCCGGCATAGCACACCTATTCCTGGACATTACCCTTACCGGCGATGACACCCGTTGTGAGGTCAAGGAGACCATCCATACCCGCTCTCCGGTCCCGGTGGCATTTATTGTCAATCCAATTTTCAGAAAACAACACGCGATATTATTTGAAAATATCGACCATGCATCGTAAATTTTTCCATATACCTTTATCCCATCAATGAATTTCAAGCTGGCGGTATAGTTCCAGGTATTGCTGATTGTCAGGATACATTTTTATTAGTAAGGTCACCATCTCTTTGACCTCGTTGGACTTATTTCCTCTTTTCAGCAATTTATCAAACGATTTTATCAGATCTGTCCTTGGCAATTTTGCATTTACTGCAAAGGCTATAATGCTTATATCACCATGCAATAACTCCTCACTTTCAAATTTAAATACAAACGAGCAATCAAAATGAAAACCATCACCGCAGTTAATCCAGCGCTTATGGGTTAATTTGAGGATTCGCAATACTTCCTCTTCAATGCCATCACCAATAGGAACCGGATTCAGGAATTTCAAACTGTCCAGACCTCCCTTTGCATTGATGTAAAGTGAAACCAAAAGGGTGGCCATCGTGCCTCTCTGTCGAGCCTCCGGCGGATACTGAATATTATGATAGACTAAATCCAAAAATGCACTGTCTCCACCGGGAAAATGTTGATCCATTTTGGGGATGAAATCAGGATGGGAATAATCGTATTGTGCTGTCACAGGTAGTGCCGAAAGGATTGTGACCAGGAGAACTAACAATTTTAACATAGGCAGCTATTTATACTGAAAGTTAGTCAAGTTTATACTATAGTTTGTGCTTACCTATTTAATTTTTTTTGCTCTGTTCCTTAAAATACTTACGGAAAAATACATTACGCTTCAGCGCTTCCATATCCTCACTGAAGCGCTTGGTCCCCTCGTTTAAATTGGACATGGTTTGTTTCAAATCTTCGCGCAACTGGTCGTCATGCAACAAGGCAGAAACTGTGCCTTCACCACGATCAACGGACTGGATCAGGTCATCCATATGGGCAGATGCATCGTTCAGCTTTTTACTGGTGGACAACAAATTGGACAGGATAGGATCCGTCTTGTCAAGAAGCTGGTTTAATCCGATCATCGCCGTGTCCAGTCTTTCCGATGACCGGACCAGATTTGGCACCAACACCGTGTCTTTCAAGAGCTGACCTGCCATCCCATGCCCCGTATTTATGGTAGCAAAAAGATCATTGATTTGCTCTGTGGAGGACTCCAGGATCAACACAGTTTGTCGCAAGTGATGCAGGGTGGCGGCAAGATCTGCACTCATGGTTTCATTATCCAATAAATTCGCAATAATTCCCTGGCCAGAATTCATCTTCTCAGTGATGTCGAGTAAATTCTTCGATATGATTGCAATATTTTCATTGGTATTTCCCAGTGAGCTTAAGAGTGCTTCGGTATCTACCCTGCTGTAGGCTTGAATGACATCGCCATCTTCAATGGCAAGTCCACTTACACCGGGGGATATATTTACCAATACATTTCCGACCAGACCTTCGGACCCAATGCTTGCCGTGGCATCCTTTTTAATAAATGGCTGCACTTTTTTTTCTATGCGCATAATGACTTTTAATGTTGAATCATTAAGAATATCAATTTCTGATATGGATCCGACATCGATGCCATTAAAGCGTACCAAATTTCCTTTCTTTAATCCGTTGACATTATGGAAATCAGTGGAAATTAAAAATGTCTTTCCAAACATATTCTGATTGTTGCCAACCAGATAAAATCCAAGTACAAATAAAGCCACGGAAATAATGACAAAAAACCCGAGCCGGGCTACATGCTTATTTTCTGTTTTCATGATGTTCCCAAAAATGCTTGAATTATCGGATCATTTTTTCCTTTCAGTTCTTCATAGGTTCCGGTCGCATAGTTCTTTCCCTCGTGCAGGATGATCAAGCGGTCTGATGCCAACCGGACACATTGCATATCATGCGTGATGATCATTGAGGCAGCGCCGTATTGCTTCTGTACTTCCAGAATAAGCTCAATGATCTCCCGCGAGGTGATCGGGTCCAGACCTGTCGTCGGTTCATCATACAGGATGATCTGGGGCCGGAGGATTAAAGTCCTGGCCAGCGCAATACGGCGTTGCATGCCTCCGGAAAGTTCTTCCGGCAATAAATCCACCGTGTGTTCAAGGCCTACGCTGGCCAGGGTCTCGCGAATCAAATCTTCCTCAACCACGTCCTTCATTTTTTTGCGATGGCGACGGAGAGGAAATTGCAGATTTTCCCGTACGGTCATGGAGTCATACAGAGCGCTTCCCTGAAATAAAAAACCGACTTCTGTGCGTAGTCCGTCCAGTTGCCTTTGATTGAGCTGGGATACATCGTAACCCAGGACCCGGATGTCACCACTGTCGTAAGGAAGCAATCCGATGATGCATTTCAACAAAACCGACTTGCCGGAGCCGGACTTGCCTACAATGGCCACATTTTCTCCGGAAAAGAGCTGCATGGAGAAGCCATCCAGCACCTTTAACGCCCCGAATGATTTGCAGACATCATCGACTTCCAGCAACATGCCGGGAGGACCTGTATGCTGATCAAATGTTTGACCCGGTACATCTGCCAATGCATTCATCACAACTCGTAAAATAAGTCAGCAATCAAAACGGCGATAAAGTCCAGCACAAACACCAATACAGAAGCGACCACCACCGCAGAATTGGAAGCTTTACCTACGCCGGCTGTCCCCTTCCTGGAGGTATATCCCTTGTAACAACCTACCACACCAATGGCCGCACCGAAGAAGAATGTTTTGATGGTTGAGGGTACAATATCACCCATCTCCAGCCCTTCGAATACCTGGTTGAAATACAAATGAAAGGACACATTTCCTTTCAGATGTTCCACCAAAAATGAACCGCCCAGCGAACAGGCATCCCCTACAATGACCAGCAGTGGCACCATCAAGGTTGCAGCAAGCACCCGCGTTACCACCAGATACTTGAAAGGGTTGGTACCGGAGACTTCCATGGCATCAATCTGTTCCGTCACCCGCATCGAACCCAGCTCGGCACCAATGCTGGAACCGATCTTACCCGCACAGATCAATGCTGTAACCATAGGGCCCATTTCCCGGACAATGGTAATACCTACCATGGAAGGCATCCAGGATACAGCTCCGAATTCGATCATGGTGGGACGCGACTGTAAGTCCAGCACCAATCCCATGATAAATCCAGTGAGCGAAACCAGGAATAAGGACTTGTTACCCAGATTATAGGATTGGTTCAGGAACTCACGCCATTCAAATGGCGGCTGCCAAAAGGTGCGGAAAAACCTGCCTGTAAACAAAGCCATCTCACCTATTTCCTCGAAGAATTGTACCACTTTGAGGTAAATGAAATGCCATCCTTGATTCTCCTGATATTTCGTGTTTTGGTTCACAGACTACTATCCTTTTGCTAATAGTAGCCTATTGAATCATGGATGTCGATGATGTAGATCGCATTCAGGTATGATCACATGCTATACCTGCCAAACGATAATGGCTTAAAGAGGATCCTATCAAACAGCGTTAATATCGCGGCTTTCCAACACCGGGCGGTTGTACCCATCCAGGGTAACCCGGATCATGGCTTTGCCGATTTGCTCGGTACTGGTAACCCACCGGGGCAGGTGCTTCAGAAGCGGATACAAGGGTTTGAAGATGGCGTATAAGGCATTGTACAGGGGTGTCCGGGACTTTATGCCTTTCATCGGCTGGACATACCCGGGGCGGAACAGGTAAACGGCATGAAATGGCATCGCCAGCAGGGCATTTTCTGTGCGACCTTTTACGAGTGCCCACATCGTTCGTCCCTTTTCGGTTCGATCGGTACCGGCACCGGATACATAACAAAATACCATGTTGGGGTTAGCTTTCAGGCAAACGCCGGCACAGTGGATGGTATAATCATAGGTAATGCGGGAATAGGCTTCCTCCTTCATACCGGCCGAAGAAACGCCAAGGCAATAATAACAGGCATCAAAACCATTCAATCTGGGTAATAAAACCTCGATATTCCCAGGATCATTGTGGATCACCTCTTCCAGTTTCGGATGGAAAATCCCCAACGGTCGCCGGTTGATGACCAGCACGCGTTCAATGTCCTGACTTGCCAGACATTCCCGCAGAACTGACTGGCCGATCATCCCTGTACTTCCGGTGATGAATACCCGTAATGCCATGCGTTTTTCTTGAATTTCAGGAATAATTAATGAAGATAAAAGATCGCGAAAAATATCATTTTAGAACCATTCTTAATAGGGTTTCTTCATGGCTATAACCATTTACTTTTCTTGTTTTTTTTAGTAATTTAACTGTTCTCATGTGGTAATAATTTATGCAGATGAAAGAAGATTCCAAGAAGCCCGATTCCAATGGTTTTACCCGTCGCAAATTCCTGCGCGGGGCGGGTATAACGACCGCGGGTTCGGTATTGCTGAATACCGGATTATTAGCCGCAGAATTTCATTCAGCCTCCGAGACCGGTGCCTTTATGGGCCCGGATGCCGTCACGGTTCAGATGCAAATCAATGGTCAGATGGAACACTTAACCATCGAGCCCCGTACGACCCTGGCTTCCGCACTGCGGGACCATGCCGGACTGACCGGAACGAAAGTGGTATGTGATCGCGGCTCCTGCTCAGCCTGTACGGTATGGCTTGACGGAAAACCGGTCAATTCGTGTATGACGCTGGCTATAGATGTAGGGGACCGCAAAGTGACCACGATAGAAGGCCTGGCTCCGGGCAGTGTTTTGCATCCGGTTCAGGAGGCATTCATTGAGCACGATGCAAGTCAGTGCGGTTACTGCACACCCGGTATGATCATGACCTGTGCCCACTTATTGAAGGAAAACCCAAATCCAACGCTGGAGGATGTTAAAAAAGCCACCCGCGGCAATCTCTGCCGTTGTGGCACTTATCCTCATGTTTTTAAAGCCACGCTGGCCGCAGCGGATAAAATGAAATGATATGGACACCAGAAAAGAAAAATTCCCCTACGGTATCCCGGATCATAATCTCACCGAAATCGAACGTGAGATTCCTGCTGACGAACCGCCAGCATGGCCGGTCAATGATCAATTGCAGGAAGTGGGCAAACGCAGAATCCGTGTAGATGCCCGCGCCAAAGTCACTGGTGAAGCAAAATACACTTCAGACATCCGGCTGCCGGGTATGCTGTATGCTAAGATACTAACGGCCAAAGTGCCTCATGCTTCTATCCGTAATATCGACGCACAGAACGCAGAAAAAATGCCCGGCGTACACGCTGTGCACATCATCCGTAATGAAGACAATTCCTATCCCGACGTAAAATACGTAGGCCAGCCAGTAGCTGCCGTGGCAGCCGATACGCTGGATATCGCCCGTCAGGCTGCACGATTGATACTGGTGGATTATCTGGAAAAACCCTTCGTCATCGATGTGGAGAAAGCAATGAAGCCTGAATCACCGCTGGTTTTTGACGCCCCAATTGCAAGACAGGCAGACGGAGGTGATGTCGGGGTGGTTCACGACGGAAGTATGGGGGAAGGAAACCTGCGGGGACCTTCCACTTCCAGTTTTTTTGGCGGACCACGTGGAGATCTGGATACCGGATTTTCACAGGCAGATGTCATCGTCGAACAAACGTATCGCACCCAGGTACAAACCCACGTACCGTTGGAAACGCATGGAGTGGTGATCGACTGGAAGCCGGAAGGAATGACCGTCTATGCATCCACCCAAAGCACCAAAGACGTACGCGATGAACTGGCTGATTATTTTGACCTGCCGAAAAGCAGGGTCCGGGTCATCTGTGAATTTATGGGTGGCGGATTTGGTGCAAAACACAGCACCAGTCCCTATGGCCCCATCGCGGCCATCCTGTCCCAAAAAACAAGCCGGCCGGTCTGGCTGATGCTGGAGCGAAAAGAAGAACACCTCATGGCCGGTAACCGCCCCAATTCCATCCATTACCTGAAAATCGGAGCTAAAAAAGATGGCACCCTGACCGCCATTCAGCAACGGTCCTACGGAACGGCAGGGGTAGCACTGGGTGCCGGCGTTGGCCGCGTTGCACAGATCCTGTATGAATGCCCGAATTTTGCTACCGAGCAATACGATGTACTCACCTTTGCCGGTCCAGGAGCTGCCTGGAGGGCCCCCGGTAATGTCCAGGGTGCATTTGGCGTCGAACAAGCCATGGACGAGCTGGCTGAAAAACTGAACCTTAACCCATTGTCCTTAAGGGACACCATCGACAAAAGTGAGGTCCGGAAAGTATTGCGTCAGCGCGGAGCCAAACAATTCGACTGGTCCCGCTGGAAACCGGCCGGAGCTTCCACCGGCACGATTCGCAAAGGCCTGGGTGTAGCACAATCGACTTGGCCGCGCTTTGTTGATTTGGATGCTACTGTAGAGGTGAAGATCTATCGCGATGGAGCGGTTGAAGTACGTTCAGGAGTGCAGGATATCGGCACCGGGACCAAAACCATCATGGCGCAGATAGTCGCAGAGGAGTTTGGTTTGAAAACATCGGATATCATTGTTCGCATCGGTGATACCATTTTCCCGGATGCTCCTGGTTCAGGAGGTAGTAAAGTCACCGGATCCATCACCCCTCCGACACGCAATGCCGCATACAAGGCTAAAATGGAGCTGTTTAAGCAAATCGCTCAGCAATGGCAAACCGATCCTTCGAAACTGGTAGCGAAAGAAGGAATGGTCCTTCACCGGGATGACTCGTCGAAAAAAGTTTCTCTCAAAGAGGCTTTGAAGCAAATGCGTACCGGCCAGATTACGGCCAGCGCCAGCCGCTCGGATGATTACGGTGGCTTTGCGCAACCCTGGGGTTTGGCACACGGCCACCTGGGGTCCGTCCAGTTTGCTGAAGTAACGGTGAATACCGATACCGGAATGGTTAAGGTGGACCGGATTGTCGCTGCGCACAGCTGCGGCCGGCCAATCAATCTGACACAAATCGAAAGCCAGATCAACGGTGGTATCATCCAGGGCGTTTCATATGCCCTCTATGAGGACCGCGTGATGGATGAGGCAACCGGCCATATGATGAATCCGGATGTGGATCGCTATCAGATCGCCTACTCCATGGAGATCCCGGCCATTGAACCGATTATCGTGGAGGAATATCCCGCGCTTTCATCGACCGATGCCTATGGTATCGGAGAGCCTGCGAACATTGCAACCGCCGCAGCTGTAGCAAACGCGGTCTATAATGCCATCGGGATGCGCATGTACGAGATCCCCATCACGCCGGCGAGGATATTAAAAGCATTGAACCACCTAGACCAATAAATCGTCAACTATGAACAACTTCAGTTGGTATAACGCTAAGTCCATTGAAGATGCCCTGACCCAGGTCAACTCAACTGCATCCAATGAGATCTATCGTCAGACCGAGAAGGCTGCGATCCTCAAGGCTGGAGGTACAGATCTCCTCGACCTGATGAAGGAAGGATTGCTTCAACCCCGCACCATCATCAATATCCGGGAGTTACCAGACCTGGACAAAATCGAGTTCTCCAACAACGATGGTCTCCGGGTAGGCGCCAACAGCACCCTGGCGGAGATAGCAGCAAATGAGGATATTCGCAAGCACTATATCGCTTTGGCACAAGCTGCAGGTGAGGCAGCAACTCCCCAACTGCGGAATATGGCAACGCTAGGAGGAAATATCGCCCAGCGTACACGCTGCTGGTATTTTCGCTCCTACGACCATCCCTGTTTCCGTAAAGGAGGTGATCGCTGCTTTGCTAAAAATGGCGAAAATGAAAATCACGCCATCCTGAATAACGGTTCCTGTGTAAGCGTCCATGCTTCATCCGTCTCGACGGCTTTGATGGCCTATGACGCCCGGGTGGTGATCGTCAACAGCAAAAAGGAAACCAAAGAAATACCGATAGCGGACTTTTTTGTAGCCCCGGGAGAGGACCCGTTACGGGAGACCATCCTGGAAGCCGATGAACTCATCACGCATGTCCGTCTGGCCAAACCGGCTTCAGGAACCATAGCTGCCTACATCAAACAGGGAGCCCGGGAATCTCACGATTGGTCCATCGCAGACGTAGCTATCGTCCTGGAAATGAATGGCAAAACCTGTAAACGCGCTGCTATCGCACTGGGGGCCGCATCGCCTGTACCACTGCGGTCCATGCGTGCTGAAGGCGCTCTCGCCGGCAACCAGATCACCAGTGAAGTAGCTCTGGAAGCAGCTACACTGGCCATGGAACGCGCCCGGCCTCTGGCGAAAAACGGATATAAGGTGCCTTTATTCATTAACATCATACAGGAAGCCATTTTGAATGCCAGTTGATGACTCCGGAGAATCCAGTTTTTTGCAGACATTTGAGGGCCAAGAATCCGTATGGCATGATGGAAGGTGGAGAACATCCATGGTATTTGATCGATGATTCCAACACCATCTTCTGGTGCGTGAAAGGCCATGGGGGTATTGGCCCCGATAACGATCTGATCGCTCCGCACAAATGTCTGCCCGGCCGTTCATGTTATCAACCGCCCCGGATACCCGGTGAAGAAAAAATGGAACAATAAATAAAGAGGTGATGGGATATTACCGCCACCTCTTCCATTTCTTAATCTGTCAACTATTTCCAGGACGAGACAGGCTACTCAATACTGACAACTCAATTCGAACTACTCAATCCACTATTCCAAATAAATCGGGCTCTTCAACTTGCAGGTTAATACCGTTGCGTAACTTACAACTCCAAATCAATTTTATTGCTTTATGAGATCTTCAATGACTCCCTTTACCCACCTGAGAGACATGATAAAATGTTTCGTTCGTCCTTCGGGTCTCGTTTTCCTGTGGCTGACGATAAATACCATAACGGCCTTTGCACAGGCAGTGCCCGAGGCGGCATATCAGGGTCTTAAATACCGTTTGATCGGGCCATTCCGGGCAGGCAGGACCGTCGGAGCTGTAGGTGTTGAATCTCAACCGAACTTATTCTTCATTGGGGTTAACAATGGGGGAGTCTGGAAGACCGATGATTACGGACGTACCTGGCAGCCCATTTTTGATCAGGAAGCGACCGGATCCGTAGGAGACCTGGCAGTTTATCCCAAAAATCCGGATATTCTCTACGTGGGAACAGGTGAAGGCTTGCACCGTCCGGATTTGAGTGTCGGTGACGGCATCTTCAAGTCAACCGACGGAGGAAAGCACTGGCAGCACATAGGCCTTGGTGACATTCAGCAGGTGGGCCGGATCATAGTCAATCCCACCAATCCCGATATCGTATTTGTTGCTGGATTGGGCCACCCTTACGGTCCAAATGAAGAGCGAGGTATTTTCCGCACGCTGGATGGTGGTAAATCCTGGGAGAAGGTCTTGTATATCAACCAAAACACCGGCGCCATCCAGGTCGAATTTGATCCGAAAAACCCAAAACGTCTGTATGCATCCCTGTGGGAGCATCGCGAAGGTCCCTGGGAAAATGCAGGCTTTTCCGGGAAGGCCAGTGGGTTGTACCGCTCTACCGATGGCGGCTCATCCTGGAAGCCCGTGGGTAAAGGATTACCTGGCGCGGACGAAGGATTGGGTCGCATTGGCGTAGCCATCAGCCACAGCAACCCGAAAATTTTGTATGCCACGGTAGATTCCCGTGAGAAAGGCGGAGTATATAAAAGCATGGACGGCGGCGATACGTGGGCGTTTGTCACCAATGACCGGCGCCTGTGGGGACGAGGCAGTGATTTCGCCGAGATAAAAATTCATCCACAACAACCCAATACCCTTTACATCGCCAATGTGGCATCATACCGGTCTACCGACGGTGGCAAAACCTGGTCTTCATTCAAGGGTGCCCCCGGAGGCGACGATTATCACCGCATCTGGATCAACCCGATCCATCCCGAAATCATGCTTTTTGCGGCTGACCAGGGTGCTACCATCACCGTTAACGGTGGTCGCACGTGGAGTTCCTGGTACAACCAGCCTACTGCTCAATTATATCATGTGGCCACCGACAACCAATTCCCCTACTGGATCTATGGTGGCCAGCAGGAAAGTGGCGCTATCGGAGTAGCCAGCAGAGGTAACGGAGGACAACTGTCATTCCGTGATTTTATGGGTGTAGGCTCCGATGAATATGCCTACGTGGCTGCTGATCCATTGCATCCGGAACTCATCTATGGAGGCCGGGTTATAAAATTCAACAAAAAGACCGGACAGTCCCAATGGGTCGGCCCGGAAGCGCTGCGATCCGGTAAGTACCGCACCCTGCGTACCATGCCCTTATTATTCCATCCGGCGGATCCCCGCATGTTGCTTTTTGCAACCAATGTATTGTGGAAGACAACTTCCGGGGGCGATGACTGGGAAATCATCAGCCCGGACCTCAGCCGCGAGCGACCGGAGGTGCCGGAAAGCATCGGCGACTTTAGGACACCCGATCTGCAGGACATGCGCCGCCGTGGGGTGATCTATGCTGTAGGCCCTTCCCCCGTGGATGTTGCAACCATCTGGGCCGGAACCGATGACGGCCTGGTACACGTGACCCGTGATGGAGGAGCACATTGGCAGGATGTCACGCCGCCTGCATTGAGTTCCTGGGATAAAATTGCTCAGATCGATGCCAGCCACTTTGATGCAAACACCGCATATATAGCTGTAAACGCCATTCGTAAAGATGACATGAAACCTCATATTTACCGCACCCACGATGGCGGGAAGACCTGGAAAGAAATAACTTCCGGCATGCCGGCTATGGGCCCGGTAAATGTGGTTCGCGAAGATCCGGTTCAACCCGGATTACTGTATGCGGGCAGTGAACGTACCGTCTATTTTTCTATCGATGATGGTGACCACTGGCAATCCCTGCAACAGAACCTGCCTTCCAGCTCCATTCGGGATCTGGTAGTACATGACCGCGACCTGGTCATCGGTACCCATGGAAGATCCATTTGGGTGCTGGACGACGTCAGCCCACTCCGTCAACTGACCAATCACAACAGCAATACCAGCTATTTGTATAAACCAGCTCCTGCGTTACGCGTCCGCGACAATGTTTTTTCCGATACACCACTGCCGCCGGAAGAGCCGACCGGTCAAAATCCACCTGACGGAGCGATCATCGATTATTATTTAAGCAGCGCTGCCAGTGTAGTCACGCTGGATATCCTCGATCTGAATGGAAATACAGTTCGCACCTATTCCAGCCGGGATATCCCTGAACAACTGGACTCTACGAGGTTACCTTTCCCGACCTACTGGATCCGGCCATCACAATCGTTGGGCACCACTGCCGGGGAGCACCGCTTCGTATGGGATATTCACCATAATCCACCGGCAGGTGTGGAAAGAGGTTATACGATATCCGCTGTCTATCATAACACTCCCAGCAGTCCTCCGGGGCCATGGGCAGCTCCCGGTGATTATACGGTGAGGCTTACGGTGGATGGTAAAGCGATGGAGCAAATGATCAATGTTTCCCTTGACCCAAGGGTAAAAGTTCCCGAAGCCGACATCCGGTATCAGTCCGATTATTCAATGCGATGCTATCAATACCAGGCGGAAGCACACCAAATGGCTCAAAGCCTGGACGATTGGCTTACCAGGAATCCATCTTCCGCTCAAAAGGAAACCGTGATGGCATTGCGCGGCAGAGGAGAGCCCGACGATCAGGATTTTGTATATGGCGGCGCTTTTGCCGGAGACCCGGAGAAGGAAGACCTGGTCGGATTCCAAAACAAATGCTTGTATCTATTGGCAGTGATGCAATCCATGGATGCCCGGCCAAGCCAATCCGTTTTAATGGCTGTGGATCAACTGGAAGAAACGTTGGCCTTGTTGAAGAAGCGTTACGATCAGGCCAAAGGCTGAACAGGTTCCAGTGATTGACGCATCACAGGAAGGAACCTATGCCGGTGTTATATCCTGTTCAGATTGCATTGTCCTTCAACAACTTGATCGCATGGTTGGCAGCTCGTGCCGTCAGTGCCATGAAGGTCAATGAAGGGTTTTGCGTGGATACGGACGTCATGCAGGAACCGTCGGTCACGAAAACATTAGGGCATTTGTGCAGCTGATTCCATTCATTCAACATGGATGTTTCAGGGTCACGCCCCATCCGCACACCACCCATTTCGTGGATATCCAGACCCGGAGCCTGCTTGGTATCCCGGGTAACGATGGAGTCAAAACCTGCCTTGCCAAACATCTCAGTGAATTGCTCGAAGAAGTCGGCAATCATTTTCTCATCGTTGTCATCATGCGCGATATCGATGCGTAGTTGTGGGATGCCCCAAGGGTCCTTTTCAATAGCGTCAAGGGTCACCTTATTCGTTTCTTTGGGTATCGTCTCTCCCATCATTCCGGCACTAACATACCAGGGACCATAACCAGCCTGGCGGGTCAGATTATCCCGTAGACCCTGTCCGTTTCCATTATAATCTATTGCCCGGCCCCTTCCTGAATAAAATGATGTGGCATAACCCCGCAGGAAATCGGTTTCCTGCCGGTAAACATTGCGGAAACGCGGGATATATCCGGAAGTAGGTCTTCCTCCGTCCGTCCTGAAGTCCTGGTGGCCTTCGTAAACGCCCCGGATACTCGCACGGTAGTTGTGAAATGCAACATATTTGCCCAATACTCCACTGTCATTCCCCAATCCATCCGGAAACCGTTCGGACTGGGAATTTAATAAGATCAAATTCGAATTCAGGGTTGCCGCTGTCACAAAGATCACCCGGGCAAAATACTCGGTTGTTTCTTTAGTCTCAGCATCCACCACCCGCACACCGGTCGCTTTACCGGTTGCATCATCATAAATGATGGAATGTACGACGGAATGAGGACGCAAGGTCAGATTGCCGGTTCGTTGAGCCCATGGTATCAACGTAGAGTTGGCATTAAAATACCCGCCATAAGGGCATCCACGCTGACAGAGATTACGACCCTGGCAGAGGGTTCTTCCCTGTTCGCGAAAAACATCACGCATTTCGGTTATATGCGCACAACGAGCGTAGATCAGGTGTCGGTCCTGATAATTGTTGGCGATCACATTCTGAAAATGGGTCTCCACACAGGACATCTCAAATGGAGGCAGGAAGTCACCGTCAGGCAATACATCCAGACCATCTTTGTTCCCCGAAACACCGATAAATTGTTCCACGCGGGTATACCAGGGATCCAGATCCTGATAACGGATAGGCCAGTCGACCGCAAATCCATCTCGGGCCGGTCCTTCAAAATCAAAATTGCTCCATCTCTGTACCTGTCTGGCCCACATGATGGATTTTCCACCCACCTGATAACCACGGATCCAGTCGAATGGCTTGTCCTGGATATAAGGGTGCTCGGTATCTTTTACAAAAAAATGCGCTGCATCTTCGCGAAATGCATAACAACGGCTGACTACCGGATTTGCCTGTGTAACCTCATACGGAATAGCTCCCCGGTGCGGAAATTCCCATGGCTGCATATTGGTGGTAGGATAGTCTTTGATGTGCTCAACATTACGGCCCCGCTCCAGTAATAAAGTTTTTATCCCCTGCTCACACAATTCCTTTGCTGCCCATCCACCTGTCATCCCTGCGCCGATGACGATCGCATCAAAATGATGATCCGTATTATCTGCCATGTTAAATTAAGATTATTTATTTCGCATTATTTCCGCTATACGGGAACACAACCATAAAAGTGACCCGGAACAAACTGAAAATCCGTGTAGGTATTCAGGAAATAGGAGGATGTGGTAAAATGCTGAATGCTCCAGGACCTGGTTTTCGAATATAATACTTTCAGGTTTGCGGAAATTCCATCTCCATCTTGCAAATGTGAAAATGCCGTTTCCTTATCAGAAGCACTTAAATGATCAAATGGTTTCTGAAAAGTATTTTGGATATATTCCTGAAGTTCATTAACCCCATTCTTAAATTGGCTGCGCTCATCCGGGCTGGTACAATCACGCAACATGGTAGTAATAAAATCAATCCTTTTTTCTGGTGTCTCCACCGGTAACCCCTCTACCGGAAGTATTGCAGTTGCAAACTGATCAACCAGAGCCTCTTGATCTGCATCTAGCCCCAGCCCTTCTACTGCTTTTGGCCCGCCCATCTTGCAGGAGGGCCACAAGGCTATGCTGGCTGTACCTATCGCCACAAATTGCAAAGCTTTTCTCCGTTTCATCAACCAGGTATTTTCCCGAATATACAGACAATTATGGTTTTATTCGTCCCCTTGCATCCATGATCATTTGGGGTTTATTTCACTATTTACAAACAATCAATATGGATCAAGACACCATTCGGACAAATTAAGATTCACGCCGGGGAGGTCGATTATAGCCACGGGGACTAAATGGCTGCAAGGATTCAAGGTACATGGTTTCCAGTGCGTCGAGATCGCGACTATAGTCCTTCTCTTCATTCTGTGGTATCTCTTCCAACACCTCATACAAAAACTGATCTTCGCCCAAATGATCCCAATCTTCCTGCAAGGCTTTATTGGTATGGGTCCCTGATTTTAATTGCATTCGCAGGCGGTTCCACATCGCCGATAGATTTACCGAACTCCCGATAAATATTTTCCCATTCGCGATGTTCTTGATCTGGAATACCCCAATGGGGTGCTTCATCTGGGCATAGGCTTGCTTAAGCTCCTTGCGTGACTTCATCCTGCAATGTAACGAATTTTTTTGTCGGAGCGCTCCCACAGGTCTTCACTCGTGTTTCGATAAACCGGACACTCCACCTGAAACCACAAACTTCATAACTTCACCGGCAGGCAAATCAAGCACTCTGACCTGCTCTCTCGGGACAATGAATAATTCTCCTGAGAAATTATAGGAATGCGGAAAATAGACGGCCACTTTATCCTTCAATTCCAGCACACTCAGGTCCTGTTCCGTAAGGAAACCAAGCTTCTCCAGTTGAGTGACCGGGTTTACCAAAACCAGAACAGGGATGTTGAATTTCCGCTCCTTACCTACGAATGCGGCAATGAAATCCTTCAACGCCGAATAAATATCCCTTAAAATAGGAGTCCTGGAGATAAAATTCTGCACCAGATTAATCAACGGGCGTGCTACGATCGTCTGGCCCAAATAGCCGATCAACACCAGAAATAAAATCATAGTTAATACACCAGCCCCGGGAATATGTACATCAAAAAACCGGCTGATCAAATCGCGTGAAAATTGATCCGTAACATCAAATACCATGTAAATGATGTAACCCGTAATCGCCAGCGGTGCTATAAAGACCAGGCCCTGGAAAAAATAATTGATCAGTTTTTTCATGTGTCAATTTCGTTATGAAACCAATTGCCGGTTGAAAGATTTATCAGGAATTTTACTCTTCGGACCGGGGAAAACAATCTGCTCATTTAAACAGCTGAAATACGTCTT
This sequence comes from Lewinellaceae bacterium, assembly GCA_020636135.1. Classification (NCBI taxonomy): domain Bacteria; kingdom Pseudomonadati; phylum Bacteroidota; class Saprospiria; order Saprospirales; family Lewinellaceae; species Lewinellaceae bacterium. Next base: position 41,968 of record JACJYK010000001.1, on the reverse strand, counting down.
TACCTATTTTATTGATGGTGCGAATGGAATCCGGATTCAGGAGTTTTCCTTCCCGGTAAATAATTAAAAAAAAGCCGATTCCTTCGACATGCCAGCCGTCCCGCAATGTAAAATAATGTAGCACGTCATCTTTAAAGAGGTCCCGAACCATATCTTCCATTTCACCGGAGAGGTAATATTTTTTTGAAAAATCCGGAAAATGTACGAAGTCAATATCTTCCCAGCCCAGGTATTGCTTTATCCGGTCTATCCAGGTCTCCGGTCTCAAATAAAAAATAGGCAGCTCGAGTTGTTTCGACTGAATAAAGAATACAGTTTGTTTTTTTGTAACCGGAGTATTGCCAGCCTGGATGGTGTATTGATAATCAAAGATCTGTGCTTTGCTTTCCAGCTGCTCATCGGATTTTTGAAATTGGTTGGTTATCTTTTTGGAGTGACCATACTTAAAGAGCTTAAAAGCACTCAGCAATTTTATGTCCGGGAAGGAAGGCTTCGCCTCGAAGTCCATACCCAGATCATAAGCCATTTCGCTTAATTCGGCACTTCGGGAAATTTTCATGGCTGGCGATGGTAATGGTTATTACAATCAAATATACGGCCTCTGCTTAAGATGAATACACCCAAAATTGCATTAAAAAAGAAGCCCACCGCTACCCGGATTTGGTGTCGGTGGGCTTTTATCGATTGATAACCTTTTAACGTAGTTAAGCGACTGTTTCTTCGATTTCTTCAGTCTGAAATGCATAGGAGGCCAGCGAAGATTCCTGGTCAACAGTTTCAATACGGAATCCTCTGCGCCGGAACATATGCAGCATGATCGTGTTCGCATTCAATACATTGGCGTAAACCTCCCGGATGCCGCGCTGTTTGGCAATATCCATGATCCGGTCTGCCAATTCGTTGCCAAGACCCAAACCTTGCCAGGGATCACCCACGACAATCGCAAATTCAGCGCGATCATTATTGGCATCGGAAACCAACCGCACCACACCGGCAATCTTTTGATCCTTGCCTTCCTCACCCAGGACTGCTACCAGTGCAATTTCCCGGTCATAGTCAATTTGGGTAAACCGGGTCAACAGATCGTGGCTCACATCCGGTATGTACCCGAAGAACCGGTAATACTGGCTCTGTTTGGACATGTGCTTAAAGAGTTCCCGTTCCATCAGCTCATCTTCTGGTACGATGGGACGGATATTAAACACTTTCCCATCACGCGATTTGTACTCGTACACCAATTCCTTGGGATACGGAGATATCACCAGGTGTGCGTACGGATTCTTCGGATCAAATTTGTAGTCTTTATCCAGAACGATCTTGGCATCCAGTACGACACCGCCATGCTCATCAACGGCAAACGGGTTGATGTCTACTTCCTTGATTTCCGGGAAGTCGATCAGCATGTAGGCAAATTTGTACAGGACAAACTGGATGGCATTGATATCCACCGCCGGCATACCGCGAAATCCCTTGAGCAACTCATAGATCTTCGTGTCTTCAATCAACCGTTGAGCCAATGCCATATTCAGCGGGGGTAAACCTACATTGATGTCTTTGAACACCTCCACGGCAACACCACCCATACCGAAGACGACTACCGGTCCGAACAAGGGGTCTTTTTTAGAACCGATGATCAGTTCGTAACGTTTATGAACCATCTGCTCTACCAGTACCCCTTCAATGTCAGCGTCTGGAAAGGCACGTTTGGCACCTTCCATAATCTCATTGTAAGCACGCTGTACATCCTGCTTATTCTTGATATTCAGCTGTACTCCCCCGATATTCGTTTTGTGCAGAATATCCGGCGATACAATTTTCATGACAACGGGAAACCCGATCGACTCGGCAGTTTTCACGGCTTCCGCTTCCGTTTTGGCCACTTTGGATTTTGTGATGGGTATCTGGTAGCGCTCCAGGAATGTCTTTGCTTCTCGCTCCGTCAGGGCACTCCGGCCTGATTTGAGGACTTCCTTGACCAGCTTCTTATTGGATGCGGTATCCGGTGTAAACCGGTCGGGTATAGACTTCGGCGTTTCGTACAATTCCTCGATGTTACGGGTATAACTGTACATGTTCATGAAAGTATTGACCGCATCCTCCGGTATCCGGAAGTTAGGGATATGACCGGCCTCCAGAATTTCGCGGCCTTCCGCTACATCCCTCTCTCCCATCCAGGATGCCAGGACAGTCTTCTTCGTCTTCTTCGCCACTTCCACGATCCGGTCTGCGATCTCATCCGCCTTGGTCATGGCTTGCGGGGTAAGAATGACCAATGCACCGTCGACATCCTTATCCTGCAGGCATACTTCCAGAGCCCTCCCGTATTGTTCAGCACCGGCATCTCCCAGTACATCCACCGGGTTGCGATGACTCCAGGCTGCCGGAAGTACTGAATTAAGCTGTTCGATGGAATGATCAGCCAGTTCTGCAAGCTGTCCTCCAAGCTGAATCAGGTGGTCGGTAGCAAGCACTCCGGGACCACCGGCATTGGTCACAATGGCTAATTTTTTGCCACCCGGACGAGGTTGCATGGACAGGGTCTGGGCTGCATTAAACAACTCCTGGATGGTATTCACTGAGATGATCCCGGCCCGTTTGAAGGCAGCAGCAAACGATTGATCGTTGCCGGCTAATGTACCTGTATGGCTCAAGGCAACTTTTGCTCCGGCAGAGCTCTTTCCGGCTTTGAGGACAATGATCGGCTTTGTCCGCGCAAAAGCACGGGCTGCACTCATGAATTTACGCGCGTGCGTCAGCGACTCCATGTATATGACGATGCTGTTCGTATGCGGATCACGGCCAAAATAGTCGATCAGATCATGAAATCCCACATCAACCATCGACCCGATCGATACAAAGTGGCTAAATCCCACATTTTGCTCCACTGACCAGTCCAGGATAGCCGTGCATAAGGCACCACTCTGGCTGATGAATGCAATCTTACCGGGCAGTGCCATTTTATTGGCAAAGCTGGCATTCAGGTGCAGGGAAGGCTTGATGAAGCCCAGGCAGTTGGGTCCGATGATGCGAATATTGTATTTCCGTGCGATAGCCAGAATATTGTCTACCATCTTCTTGCCGTTGTCACCCACTTCGAGAAATCCGGCAGAGATGATGACGATTCCTTTCACACCTGCCTGGCCACATTCTTCCACCAACCCGGGTACCGAAGCAGCAGGTGTGGCGATGATCGCCAGGTCGATCTGATCCCTGGTTTCCTTGATACTGGCATAGCTACGTACACCATAGACCGACTTATGCTTGAAATTGATGGGGTAGACGGTGCCCAAATATCCTGACCCGATCAAATTTTTGATCAGGGCGTGGCCGACACTGCCGGGCGTATTGGATGCTCCAATGACAGCAATGGCCTTAGGATTGAAAATTCCTTCCATGTTGAGTAATGCAGTTTGATTTCGGCGCAAAAGTACGGCACGTTCAGCACAGGATCAAGTAATTTAGGTCATGAGATGGCCTGATCTGTACTTTTAAAACTCTACGTGTAATTACTTTGATTCCTGGGTCATCCGGTCTTCGCTATACAGTCCGAAGTTCCCGGCAAAGGATACGAGCCCTCATGGAATCATTTATTCCATCACCTGGTATATGACCACCAGATCTCCCTTGTTCTTTAACTTGGCTTCACCAATTCGCTCGCAATGGAAGGACTCCTTAATTTTTTCATAGGACTGCTCGCTGATGATGATCTGACCCTGGCTGGCTGCGGACTGCAGTCGCTGTGCCGTATTGACAGCGTCACCGATGACCGTATAGTCCAGTCGCCGCAGGCTGGCAGATCCGATATTACCCGATACCATTTCCCCGGCATTGACCCCAATGGATACATGGGGTTTAAAGTTCATTTCTGTCGCCTCAATGGGTAATTTTTCGATTTTATCCCGAACAGCAAGAGAGGCGTCAATAGCTCGATCCAGGTGATACTCACCCTTGAATACGGCCATCACCGCATCGCCAATAAATTTGTCAATGAGCCCACCTTGGGCAAGGATTTCTTTAACGATTATGTCAAAATAGCTATTTAGTAATTTGACAACACGGTCGGGAGACTCGTGTTCGCTGATCGATGTAAAGCTACAGATGTCAATAAATACCACCGCCGCCTCCACTGTTTCATTGGCCAGCAGTGATTTTTCATACTCCTTGGTACCCATAAAATTGAGTACCGTCTCGTCCACGTACATTTTAAGGATATTGTTCTCCTTGATGGCGCGCATGGTTTCTTTTAATTGTTCGACATGCCGGATCGTCTTTTCAATGGTCACTTCCAGATCCTGGAAATTGACGGGCTTCGTAACAAAATCGAAGGCACCCAAATTCATCGCAGTGCGTATGTTTTCCATATCACCATAAGCTGAAACAATAACCGATTTTAACAAGCTGTGTTTTTCAGCCAGTTTGGACAGCAAGGTGAGGCCATCCATTTCAGGCATGTTGATGTCGCTTAGAACAAGATCAATATCTTCGTGTACTTCCAATTGAGCCAGGGCTTGCAGGCCATTCATGGCAAACACGAAATCATAGGCATTTTCCCGTATTTTTTTGCGGAATTTCTGTTTGATCAAAACTTCCAGATCCGCTTCATCGTCGACCACTAATATCTTAACCATATTCAGATTTCCTTTAGTTTTTCCTTTAGGATACTAAAATCCAATGGCTTGGTCAAAAAATCATCAGCTCCTAATTGCATTGCTGTATTGTAATTCTCCTCATCTCCATAGGCTGTAATCATCATTACCACCGGTGGTGGTGCACTGTATTGTTGTTTGATTTGCCTCAATAATTCAAGACCACTTATTCCTGGCATATTGATATCGGACAGGATAAGGACTGCTTCGTGTCCGTGTTCATTCATATAAGTTAACGCTTCTTCACCAGAAAATGCAAATACAAATTGGAAATCACCATTGCGAATTTCCTTACGAAATCGCTGTTCGAATAAAACCTGAACATCACGTTCATCATCAACTACCAGGACTTTCATGATTAACTAATTTTTGTTTTTGGGAATTATAAATGTAAATGTGGTACCCTGACCAACCTGACTATTCACTTCGATCTGCCCTCTGTGTGCCTTAATAATATCATGGCTGATGGAAAGACCAAGACCTGTACCCTGCCCAGCCGGTTTTGTGGTATAAAATGGTTGAAAAATTTTATCTTTTATCTCATCCGTCATTCCGGATCCATTATCGATCACCTGCACTCTGATCACTTCTCCCATATCCTTGGTTCTTACTTCCACAAAGGGAACGTAATGGTCCTCTCCAAGTTGTACCCGCTCTGCGATCGCATGGAAGGCATTGGTGATCAGATTCAAAACAACACGACCAACATCCTGTTTAACGGCATTGATAGAAGGAAGGGATTCGTCAAGTTTCATGGTCATTCGGACTTGAAACGACTTGTCTTTAGCTCGCATGCCGTGATAAGCCAGCCGGAAATATTCGTCAATTAACTGGTTGAGGTCAAATACTTCCGCCACCCCGGTACTTTTACGGGAATGTTGCAACATGGATTTAACAATATTCTCTGCACGCCTGCCATGATGCTTAATCTTTTCTTCATTTTCGGCAATATCTTTTACCACCAATTTAACCTCATCCCAATCCTGTTGGTTTATTAACTCGATTAATTCTGATACCAGCTCCTGATTGATTTCCGAAAAATTGTTGACAAAATTCAATGGATTCTGAATTTCATGCGCTATCCCTGCAGTTAACTCACCAAGCGCTGCCATTTTTTCCGAATGGACAAGCTGATTCTGCGTATTTTTTAACTCGTCCAAAGAATTACGGAGAGCCTGGTTTACATCTTCGACGGCTTTACTTTTTCGCTGGAGTTCTTCGATTGTTTCTTCAAGCAATACTGCAGTCGTTTGTTTTACCTTTTCAGTACGATCCAGCTTGAACTCCAGAATTTCAACATCTTTTTGCAATTTTTTTAACAGGCTCAGCATCTCCTCTTTTTGGGCGGGATCCACCTCTTCAAGGCTTTGGAATTGTTTTAATAATGAAGTAAGATTTGAATTCATCGGTGTTTCAATGCCTTAATCAGGATTTGATGAACGCCAGTTTTGTATTGTACCAGACAGAATGGTGGTTTATCAGGACGACGAGCTTCATTCGGTCAGGCTTCTGAGATAAGTGATGCTGAGAGGCACCTGTTCAAGGACCTCGCTGCTTTCATCCTCAATGAAATAATGCACCACACCAATACGTTTGGCTTCTTTCATGATTCCGGGCATGTCCAATTCACCGGTACCGATTACAACATTGTTTTCTTCTGAAGTACCACCGGACAAATCTTTTACGGTGCCCTTTTTCATGTCTTTGAGGTGGAGCAACTTCCAGCGGTCACCATATTTTTGCATCAAGGCTACCGGATCACCGCCACCAAACTGAACCCAGAATATGTCCATCTCAAAAGAGACGTACTGAGGATCGGTATTCTGAATGATGTAATCCAGTAGCGTTCCATTTTCATACGGTTGAAATTCATAACCATGCGCATGATAGCAAAGCGTCAACCCATTATCGTGCAAAACTTTACCGGATGCATTAAACACCTCCACTGCTTTTTGGGCATCAGCCAGTGTAAAATCACCATTGTGAGGCACCCAGGCACACATGACAAACTTTGATCCAAGAGCTTTGGCTTTCTGAACGACAGCCATGGGGTCTTTTTCCAGTTCTCCAAAGTCCGCTCCGGTGGCAGGAATGCTGATACCCCGCTCATCACACATCTTTTTGAATTCCGCCGGTGCAATCTGGCCGCCATCCCCTTCTACCTCGGTCAAACCCAGTTCTTTGATACGGTCCAGGGTTCCGGCCATGTCGGTTGGATAATAGTTGCGATAGGAATACATTTGAATTCCCAGCGGTCCGGTGAACAGTGGGGAAGCAGATGTCGCCTCCTCCGTTGATTCCTGTTGGTTGGCTGAAGGATTGCAGGCCAATAAAGTCAGAAATACAAACAATATGCCTGACCCTTTTTTCATAATAATTGACATTTTACTTAATTGTTTAAATCGGTTATACTTCATTTATCCAGGTTATAAGATAGCTATTTTTCAATGCGCAATGCCCCCACTCCTGCCTGCCACAACTTCTGATTAAACGCTGGAATATCTTTTTCAAGCAATTCATTTCCCTGTGATTTCAGTGTCATCCATTGCATATCCAGTTCGTGCATACGATCGCGATCCGGCTGTGTCACCACCGGAATATCGCTTTCTGTATGATTTAGTACAAAAAGATAGTTAGCCGTGAATTTATTCTCAAAGTTATCTACATCGTCGTACGCCTTGGATTTACGTTGCACCATTGCTTCATCCCAGGTTTTTATTTTTTGAATCAGTGCTTTGCCTTCCTCTTTAAGCGCACCTTGCGCTGCGCCGTCCGGTATGTCGCCCAAAGCTGTCGAGAGCTGATTCTGAAGGCTATGCAGGTTGTTGATCATGTTATGCATGTCCGTGACCTGGCCTTCCATATAATTCATCACACTGTCGTAAGTCACATACGTTGCCTGATCAGTCGGGTATTTTGGGTTTTTCAGTATGGTAAAATCAGACTTGTATTCCTTCCCTTTAACATTTAAAACCACTTCGTACGACCCAGGAATAACCTTGTGACCAGCATAACTGGACTCAATATAAACGTCCTTTACACCAGGCATTGTTGGATACCGCATGTTCCAGACAAAACGGTTCAATCCTTTATTGGCTGAAGGGGAAGGATCTGGCCTGGGCCCGCCATCCCATGGTTTGAACCCTTTAGCATTAGATGAATACGCATGGATCGTTTTACCATTTTTGTCTTTAAATTCCAGCGAAACATCCAGTGAATCCGCTGGTAGCTGATAATAGACTACTACCCCATTAGCCGGATTGATACCTTCCAGGTTGTCCAGGCCGGTAAAGTCTTCTGAAGTTTGATTTAAAGGACTGTAACCATTGGTTAAGTAGGCATCCCTTGGGTGAAACACCATGGTCTGATCTGCACGGTCCTGATATTGTTCAAACAGGGTAATGTCATCCAGGATCCAAAACGAACGACCCATCGTGGCAGCGATCAGGTCCCCGTGACTGATCTTCAGATCGGTGATCGGAGTGACCGGTAAATTTAACTGGAGTGGCTTCCAATCTTTACCTCCATTCCAGGAAATGTAAATCCCCGTTTCGGTACCGGCATACAATAGATCCTTCCGTACCGGGTCTTCCCTCACCACCCGGGTATAAGCACCGTAAGGAATACCACTGCTGATGTTGGTCCAGGACTTACCGTAATTGGTTGTTTTATAAAGGCCCGGCGTGTGGTCATTTAATTTATAGCGCGTAGTGGCAATGTAAGCCGTAGCAGGATCGTGAGGCGAGACCTCAATGGCATTGATCAGGCATTCCTTCAATCCCTCCGGTGTCACATTTTGCCAATGCGCACAGCCATCACGGGTCAGGTAAACCATGCCATCGTCACTACCGGTGTAGATGACACCAGCTTCTTTCGGAGATTCCATGATGTAGCTCAGCGTCCCGTAATTTTCAGCACCTACCGCTTCATTGGTATAAGGTGCCCCTCCCTTGCCTTGCTTTTCCTTTTCATTGCGGGTCAGATCAGGTGATGCTTCGTCCCAGGTTTTGCCAAAATCCCTGGTCCTTAACACCATTTGGGCTCCGTGGTAAAATGTATTTGGCTCATGTTGAGACCAGATAATCGGTGCATTCCAGTTAAACCGGTATTTCATATCCTTCGTCTCCCTGCCCAGATACTGGATGGGAGCAGCCATGATGTTGGTACCGGCGCCGGCATCCGGATAGATCACTTCAATGCTGCCGAGGTAGCTACCACCCATTACGGCTTTGGGGTCATCCGGATCGAATGCCAGGAAGGCAGATTCGCCGCCGGCGGAATAACTCCAGACGCGCTGATTGATGCCATCCCAGCCAAAATTCCGGCTGGCTATTTTGACGCTGGTATTATCCTGCTGTCCACCGTAAATATTGTACGGAAATAAATTGTCGGTGTTGATGCGATAAAATTGGGCGGTTGGCATATTATCCTGGGTAGACCAGGAGGCTCCGCGATTGAAGGAGATGGCAGCTCCTCCATCGTTGGAGATGACCATGTTTTTGGGATTGTCTGGGTTGATCCACAGGTCGTGGAAGTCACCGTGTGTTCCTCCGAGCGTTTCCCAGGTCTTTCCTCCATCGATGGACCGCAACGCCGGAGCGCTCATCACATAAACGGTGTATTCATCCTGTGGGTCCGGAAACACCTCGATGTAATACCAGGCCCGCTGGGTCAGCCGGTGGTCATCACTGACCCGGGACCAGCTTTTACCTGCATTCGTCGAAACAAAAAGTCCTCCGTTTTTATCGTCTCCGGTATCGCTTTCCACTACGGCATACACCCGGTCGGAATTGGCCGGACTCACGGCAACAGCCATTTTACCCAATGCTTTGGGTAACCCTTCCTGGATTTTCTCCCAGTGGGCTCCACCATCGGTTGATTTATATAGTCCATCACCTGATCCACCGGAAATCACCTGCCAGGGCAGCCGTTCATGCTCCCACATGGCCGCATACAGCACCTCCGGATTATGGGCATCCATGGACAACTCGACACAGCCGGTTTGATCGTTGACAAACAGGACATTGGTCCAGGTTTTTCCACCATCGGTGGATTTGAAGACGCCTCGTTCTTTATTGCTACCATGCAACTGACCCTGAGCAGCCACATAAACGATGTCCGGATTGGTAGGATGGATCCGCACCCGGGCAATGTGCTCGGTTTTCTCCAGTCCCAGGTGCTGCCAGGTCTTACCGGCATCAATTGATTTATAGACGCCGTCACCGTAAGAGGTCATCACCCCGCGGACCGCATGCTCACCCATACCGACATAGACGATATTAGGATTGCTTGGTGCTACCGCCACTGCACCGACGGATGCTGTCTTAAAATAACCATCGCTGATGTTTTGCCATAACTGCCCGGCATCTTCCGTCTTCCAGAGACCTCCCCCGGTGGTGCCCATATAATAGGTAAGTGGATCGCCGGGTACTCCACAGGAACCGTTGGAGCGCCCACCCCTGAAGGGTCCTATGCAGCGCCATTTTACCGTTTTAAAATAGGTCTCGAGGCTGGATTTTCCATCTTTACTATCCATCGTCTGGGCACCGCCTAAAGCAGCGATTCCCACCAGCAGGTAAGCTGTCAACATCTTTTTCATAGGAAAGCAAAATTTCACTTGATCAAAGAAGTTGTAAAATACGGTTTCTGTTGATCCCTTTCATCCCTGAGATCAACATCAATGGAGAAAACCTCAGTCTATTTAGCATTTATGCGCTAATCCTATGGATCTCCATCCATGGTGAAGTTTACTACCAGTACGGTGCAACTGAATGTTTCGTGACTACGCCACTTGGAACCTGAATCTTAATTTGGCTTGAAGCGCATTGCTTCTCATTCCTATTGGGTAGATTACTTTTTATGCTGGCTTTAAGCCTGAGAGCCAGAGGCTCGACACATCCCATTGCCAGGGATTTTAATCCCTGAAGGAAATCTTGTTTACCATCAAGTGCCGTAGGCACGACCCATTTTGATCCCTTTTAAAATTCACCGGATTAACACTGATATCCCGATCCCATGAATCTCCATCCATGGTGAAGTTTACTACCAGTACGGGGCAAATGAATGTTTCGTGGCTACGCCACTTGGAGCCTGAATCTAAATAGGGCTTGAAGCGCATTGCTTCTCATCCGTATAGGTAGGTTTCTTTTAATACTGGCATAAGCCAGAGCCAGAGGCTCGACACATCTCATTGCCAGGGATTTTAATCCCTGGAGGTAATCTTGTTTACCATCAAGTGCTGTAGGCACGACCCATTTTGATCCCTGTTAAAATTCACCGGATTAACACTGATATCCCGATCCTATGGATCTCCATCCATGGTGAGCCTGCCACATCCGTGCGGGGCAACTGAATGTTTCGTGACTACGCCACTTGTAGCCTGAACCTTAATAGGGCTTGAAGAGCATTGTTTCTCATCCGTATTGGGTAGGATTCTTTTAATACTGGCATAAGCCTGAGAGCCAGCGGCTCGACACATCTCATTGCCAGGGATTTTAATCCCTGGAGGTAATCTTGTTTACCATCAAGTGCTGTTGGCACGACACATTTTGATCCCTGTTAAAATTCACCGGATTAACACTGATATCCCGATCCCATGGATCTCCATCCATGGTGAAGTTTACTACCAGTACGGGGCAAATGAATGTTTCGTGGCTACCCCATTTGTAGCCTGAATCTTAATAGGGCTTGAAGCGCATTGCTTCTCATCCGTATTGGGTAGGATTCTTTTAATACTGGCATAAGCCAGAGCCAGAGGCTCGACACATCTCATTGCCAGGGATTTTAATCCCTGGAGGTAATCTTGTTTACCATCAAGTGCTGTAGGCACGACACATTTATTCTGACCTACTTCAGCTTCTCCTTAAAGAATGCGATGGTCCTTTCCCAGGCAAGTTTGGCAGCTGCTTCATCGTAGCGTGGGGTGGTGTCGTTGTGAAAACCGTGATTGGTATCCGGATAAATATACACCTGGTATTCCTTGTCATTCGCCTTAAGGGCTGCCTCATAGGCTGGCCACCCGGCATTGACGCGCTCATCCAGGCCAGCATACTGCAACAGCAACGGAGCTTGGATGGCAGGGACATCTTCTGCAGCTGGCTGTCCGCCATAAAATGGTACTGCAGCTTTTAGTTCCGGGATCCGAACGGCCATCATATTGACAATCCAACCTCCAAAACAAAAACCAACGGCTCCAACATTGCCATCACATTCCGGATGATCATGGAGATAATTGAAGGCGGCAATGAAGTCCTCAAGCATCTCATTGCGGTCCCTTTTTTGTTGCAAGGTCCTCCCCTCGTCATCCGTCCCCGGATAACCACCCAACGGATACAAGGCATCGGGTGCCAGCGAAATAAATCCTGCTGCAGCAGCACGTCGGCCCACATCGGCGATATGCGGATTCAATCCCCGGTTTTCATGCACGACGACAATACCGGGCAATGGATGTTCGTGGTCCGCCGGACGTGATAGCTGGCCACTCATTTCTCCTGCTCCCTTCGGAGAGTTGTAGATGATGGTTTCTGTTTTCAGTCGTGGATCATCCGCCGCCACCTGCACTTTGTCCCGGTAGTTGGGCATGATGTAATCCAGGAGCATGGGCAAAGTCAGTCCTCCTACCGCATAGGTGGAGAGTTTATCGACAAATTCCCTGCGACCCAGCAGATTATGTGCATACTGGTCGTACAGGTCAAAGACCTCCTGATTGATGTCTTCTTTCTTTATTTCTTTCATAGCAACAGTCAATTGGTTTAATCCAAATTAAGTCATTTCAAGGAAAAATGCCAATCCATCCGGGATCCCTATCCTTTGGCTAAAATACCTCCGTCGATCACATAACACGATCCGGTGATCCAACTGGCATCATCGGAAGCCAGAAAGAGTGCCAGACGGGCGATGTCTTCGGGCTGACCCAGCCGCTGCATGATGGTGTTCTTGCCAGCATCGGCTACAGCTTGCACAGGATCCGGAAAAGCAACTGCGGAAGCATGGATCAAAGGAGTATCCACTGGTCCCGGACAGATACTGTTTACCCGTACCCCCGGGCCATAATCCACAGCTGCCTGACGTGCCAGAGCAACCAGGGCGGCTTTCGATGCGCAGTAGGCCGGGTGATTGGGAAATGACTTAAAGGCGGCGATCGAGCCGTTGATCACCACGCTGGCCCGTTCTCGTTTTAATAATTCCGGGAGAGCAGCTTTCAACAGATAAAATACTGCGTCCACATTGGTCCGGAAGGTCCTGTGCCAGGTATCAATGTCCAGATCCGTGATGGAACCTAATCCCAGTTCTCCGGCATGACAGACCAATCCATCCAGCTGCCCATATGAACTGATTGCATGTACGACCAACCTCCGGTTGACGTCCATTTCCCCGACATCACCAGGTATAAAGTGGACCTCTGCAGCCTTCTCCTGAATTTCATGAACCAGGGATTCCCCTCTGTCGATATCCCGGCCACTAAGGATGAGATTTGCCCCTTCCCGGGCAAACAGCAGCGCAGTCGCTTTTCCCATACCACTGGTGGCGCCGGTAATGATGAACGTTTTATTTTTAAGCTTCAATAAATGCTTATTGGTTTTTTTCCTTTAAGGCCACCCAACTGCAGGTCGTAGAATGCATTTTGTTTTTACCGGAATTGTCTTTTCCATATTCACCATAGGTGAAGAATCCAGCCATAGGAGCCTGCCAGATCTCATGAAGTCCGTCATTTTCCTGCGAGGCCATCGGACCCAGGGCGCTGAGTCTTCCCATACAGGAAAATACCAGTAAGGCATCAGCCTGGACTCCGACAGCTTCCTGCATGTTTTGTGCTTGATTAATAACCGATTCAACGATATCAAAATCCGGTGGCAAGGTAAATTGAAAGGTTCCACCCTCGGGGATGGGATAATCCATGGAGATGGCATTTTTTTCCCGATCTACAAACATAGGTGTCCTTAATACCGGATCAACGTCGTCAAGACACAGAAATGGATGGAATAAAGAGATATTTTCCACGAATACATTAGTCTCTTCATCCTTCTGATCCAGCGACTCACCCAGATAACGCAAGTACATGTCCAGGGCCGGCTGGTCATCAATGGTATAGAGCCATCCATCTTCGCATTTGGTCACCGTTCGTATCCTGCCCAACGGTTTCCATCCGGAGATGGCCACTCCATACAGATCAATTTTGCTTTTATCAAGAACCAGTAATGCAAAACCTTCATCAGTCGATTGTTCCCCGGTAAACACCAAGGAAGGAATAAGCTCACCATCCGCTCCAGCCATACCTCCGAAAATGTCCGTTTGTCCTTCATGACAATCTTCCAGCGTATGCACAAACTGGGCACCATCAAACAGTTCTCCCCTGGCGTTAAGGCAGGTCGTAACCGCGATATAAGCCGGGTCTTTAAATCTGGACAACGCAACATTTGCTGCTTGTTGGACCACCTCTGTGAGTTCTTTCCCTGCCGTTTCCCGAAATAAAATGGTATAATCTTCCCTGGGAATGTCCACAAGCATGATTACCACCTCCCCCTCACTCTGATGACCTTCAATAAATTCACCGGAAGAAGTAGCCCCGACGACATCCATACCTTTTTCCTTCAGCAGCTGGATAATTGCATCCCGGTCCTGTTTAATGGAGATAAATATGATGGCGAGCGAAGGCGCGAATCCGTCCGACAGGGTTTGACTTAGTGCTTCCCTGATTTCTGTTTCGGAGTTTCCCCGAATGGTTTTTGCGGTCATGGATTAAATCTGGTTTCGGTGTAAAGGTATTGTTGTCCCTGTATTAATCAATTGGTTGGACATTTTCGTGGATCAAATGCTTAGTTTTCTTTTAAGGCCACCCAACTGACGGTTGTACCATGAAACGTAGGTAATCCATTTTTCGCCCGGCCATATTCCCCAAATGTGAAAAAACCAATCGACGGTATTTCCCAAACATCGGTCAGGCCTTTGATTTCGTCATTGATGAATGGACCAAGGGTATTCAGCCTGCCAATACAGGAAAAAATGATCAGGGCGTCCGCTTCGTTCAGACTCTGCTCTTTAAGTTGACGGGCAGTATTTACTACCGCATCCACAACGTCAAGGTCTGGTGGCAATGAAAATTTGACTTTTGCTCCTTTTTGGACTGGTCCGGCGGCCAGCATGAAAGAACCTTCCTCTTCATTAAAAAACAAAGGAGGTATGATGCGTGCGGTCCCATCATCGCCCTGGATTTGAACCGGATAGATGGAACCGATCTTATTGTAAAGATCAATTTCATCCGTGAAGTCTATTTCCACACCCATGTACTTAAGTAACATACCTAGAGCTGGTTTGTGGTCAAGCGTTTTAATCCAGTTGCCTTCGCATGCAGTGATGGTTTTTTCAGTACCCATCGGCTTCCAGCCGGAAATAGCCTCTCCTTCCATGCGAATCTTATCCTGATCCAGGATTAACGCCAATATGCCTTTGTCACTGCGCCTGGTATTATTGAACAGGAATCCTCCCTGCATACTATCCGAAGAGGAGTTTCCTCCTACGATGTTCACTTCAATCCCACAGGCATCAACCAAGCCATGGATGATCTCTTCTGCCCGGATCGAGGTAGAGGATCCGGAGATGATAAATCCGGGATTCGTAAATGTAGCTAATCCGGATTCACCAATTCCGCGAGCCACCTCAGCCGTATTCGTATCATCCACATCTTCCATTTCCAGCTTAAAATAAGCGGCAGGCATATCCAGCAAGAGCATGGCTGTAGAACCTATTTCATACTGTTCGCCAATAAATTCGCCGTTCGAGCTGGTGCCAAACAGGGCAATTTTGTTTTCATTCAGTAATTCCTGAATTAATTGCCAATCCTCTTTCAATGAGGTAAAAACAATAGCCAGTGTCGGACGAAATCCATCCAGCATGCTCTCATTGAATAATCTCTTTGTTTCCTGATAGGATCTACCTTGAATGGATTTAGCTTTCATAGGCTTTACGTATCGTTTTGAATTAATTTTTCTGCTGACGAAACAACCATTCCAGCATCATGGGATCGCGATAGGCTTCAATCCAGGAGAAATGTCCTACTTCCGGGTACTGGGTATAACCTGGCCTGGCGCCTGCATCGGTCAATGCCTTCAGCATCGCCTGCGACAACCCGACATTGACAGACGGATCATCCGCCCCGTGAAAAATCCAGATTGGAACATTAACTATCGAAGCGGCTTTGGAAGGATCACCTCCTCCACAAACCGGTACCGCAGCGGCAAAGAGTTCCGGATGACGGGTAAGTGCATCAAAGGTGCCAAATCCACCCATGGATAATCCGGTGATATAAATGCGGTTGGTATCCACCGGCATGGTTTGGATCATCTTCTGAATCAGGCCCAGAAGCAATCGCATGGGTTGCGAAGGTTCCGGATTAAGCTGCATGGTGCTCCGGTCAAAATTAGACCAGGTCACACCTTTGGGACATTGTGGCGCGATAACCACTGCCGGATGCAGCATCATGTTATCATCCGTAGCAAACTGCATCACCCCCCACTGGAGTTGCGCTTCGTTATCATTGCCGCGTTCTCCGGAGCCATGTAAAAATATGACCAGGGGGTATTTTCGGTGCGGGTTCGCATCCGGGTATAAAAGTCGGTATGGGAGGGTATCCCCCTGATCGATAAACATTTGTTTACTAAAGCGTTGGGTGGTTTGAGTTGTTGCATGCGGCAATAGGAAAATAAATAAAATGTATGCCATCAGCATGCGGATGACTAGATTTTTCATATGATTTTGGTTTAGACTTTAAGCTAATGAAAATTATTAAAATCTTCCTTCTTGAGGCAGCCAACCTGACTTACTTCCTGTCCAAGGCAAGAATCGTTTGCAACAGCACATTGGCGCCATTGGCCATGTCCTCCGGTTTGGTGTACTCATCCGGAGAGTGGCTGATGCCTTTCACACTGGGCACAAAGATCATCCCCACCGGTGCGATGGTAGCGATTTCCTGCGAATCATGCCCGGCGCCACTGGGCATGACCTGATACGTAAGGTTTAATTTTTGGGCAGATGCAATGATCTTATCCTGAATGCCTTTATCTGTCAATGCCGGAGTAGTGCCGATGACTTTTTTGAAGGTGATGGACACACCGGATGATTTTGCTATTTCCGCTGCCCGGCCTTCGATTTCATGAAACAGCATCATGATCTTATCCGAGCTCAGATCACGGATTTCCAGGCTGGTGATGACCTGCCCCGGAATGACATTGTAGGCTCCCGGCTGGACTGAAATCTTGCCCACCGTACCTACTTGAGTACCTTCGTGACTGGTTATTACATCATTTACGGATTGAATGTATTTAGCCGCCGCCAGCAGGGCATCATGGCGCAAATTCATGGGTGTCGTGCCGGCATGATTGGCCATGCCGGTAATGGTGACGTCCCACTGCAGTATGCCTACTATACCGCTGACCACTCCAATCTGGATCTGATCCCGCTCCAGAAAAGCACCCTGCTCGATGTGCAGTTCCAGAAAGGCAGCCAGGTCTCCTTTCTGGCGTACAGCATTCTGAATGTGGTCAGGATCTCCACCGATGGCCTTGATGCCATCGTAAAGGTTAAGTCCGCTTTGACTGACATTATTTAGGACCTCCGAATGGAGGTGTCCAGCCATAAAACTACTTCCGTAGGTAGCTCCTTCCTCATTTGAAAAGATCAGTATCTCCAATGGATGATTGGTCTTCAGGTTGTTTTCCTTCAATACATCCATGACTTCCAGTGCCGAGATCGAACCGACACAACCATCGTAATTACCACCATCGGGTACCATGTCGATGTGGGAGCCAAAGGCAATGGGTTTCAATCCGGGATTCATACCAGCCCGCTTGCCGACCAGGTTGCCGGCAGCATCGATCGAAACATCCAGACCTGCCTGGCTCATCTGTTCCATATACCAGGCTCTGCCGGCGATGTCTCCTGAGGTATAGGCTACCCGGTAACCATGACCGGTGGAGTCCCGGCCAAATTGAGCCAGTTCGTGAATTCGCCGTTCGATCCGGTCCTGGTTCACTCGTAGTGCAAGCACATCGGTTTGAGCTATAATCGTGTGTCCACTCAGGACGAATAACAAAATTGCAATCGTCCCATTTAACTTATTCATGAATCCCGATTTTCTTTGTTCTCCAAGTTAAGTGATTGTTTGCTAAAGCTTTGGCCAGTCGGCAATAGTTTGTTCATCGATGAAAGGTTGTTGCCGGTCAAACAATGGGTAACCGGATAATAAAAGCTGTTCCTTCACCTTCTTTACTTTCAACTTTCAGTTCACCTCCATGCGCTTTGACGATATCATAGCTCAGGCTCAATCCCAGCCCAGTCCCCTGGCCTGTAGGTTTGGTGGTGAAGAAAGGCTGAAAGATCTTGTCTTTGATTTCAGTTGGAATACCCCGGCCATTGTCTTCGATTCGGATGATCACCCGGTCCTCCAATTTCTGGGTTACCAGTTTTATAAATGGCATTGATGCACCTGGCAGTTGTCCCTGTTTTTTTAGTTCATAGCACGCATTGTTGAAAATATTCTGCAAAACCCGTCCAATATCCTGAGGCACAATTGGTATAGGCGGTACCCGGGGATCAAACTGGACAATACGTTGAATATCGATCTGTGGTGTGGTCAGCTGCTTGCCATTTTCCGTACAGGCATGCAAGGCTATCCGAAAATAATCATCACAAAGTTTATTAATATCTGTGTTGGTCCTGCTACCGGATGTGGGCTTGGCATGCTCCAACATACTGGTGACAATACCGCTGGCACGTTGACCATGTTCATGAATTTTTTGCAAATTCATAGCGACATCTGCCAATATTTCCGTTGCTTCTAACGCATCACCATTTGCAAATTCACGTATCGCTTCCTGTATCAGTTCACCGCTTAGCTCGGAAAAATTATTGACAAAATTCAACGGATTTTGCAATTCATGAGCTATACCGGAAGTAAGATCGACCATGGAGGATAATTTCTCACGATGCACCAATTGCTCTTGTCTTATTTTTTGTCTTAGCCGATACAGTAATGCGAAGTAACCCATCATTCCGAGGATACCCAACAACACCAACAATAACAGCGGCATAAACCACCAACGGTGCCAGACGTTTCCTTCAATTCGAAATGGATAAATAACAACAGTACCTTGCTTTCCAAATTTTGCATGTAAGACAAAATCGCCCCCATCCAGGTGGGAATAAGCCACCTGACGGCATTGCACACAATAAATCCAATTGTAGTCCAAACCCTCCAGAAAATAAAATAATGTATCCGATCCCCCTTGGGATCCTGGGTCGAAATTGAACATTAAATAATTTTGATCGTAAGATAAGGACGGCGGCTTCTGGTTATGAATTGGCAATTGGATAAAATCGTTTTGGTGGAGTCCATTTCCAACACGTACGGACCCTAAAATGGAGGTCTGATCCTGTCCAACCAAGGCATTCATCCTGGCAGTCAGTACGATCACTAAAAATAGTATACGCAACTTCATAGCTTCCGATCACTTATCCTGAATGCCCAGCTATAGGCAATATACATAAAGATTGTAGCTACAGACCAGATGATCTCGTATTGTAAATAAAAGCTTTGCGAATAATTAATAATCGGAGAGCTAAAAACATCAAAAAAGCCAAAACCATTATAAAGTATGGCTCCCAAGCTTACCCAAAACATGGGCATATCCTTAAGTCTGAATTCTACATCTTCCAACAAAAGTTGGGACAAATAATACATCACCAGAATCGCAATAAATAATTTGATAATGCCATTGCTATACCCATTAACATGTAAACCGGAAAAATAGAGAGCATCAATCAATCCATACATACCCAACAACAATGCACTTCCGCGAAAAATTATCTTGTAGGAATTGGAGCGGATCAAGCTCGTAAAAACCCAGGTCATCATCATCAGATCAACCAAAGAAAATAGATAAAGTAATCCATTGCCCAATCGTCCTCCGATCGTTAACAAAACCAGGTCCAAAAAAAGAACAATAATTAAATTACAATAAAGGACTTTCAATGGCCTGGATAATTTTCGATAAAAAATAGTTCCGATACCAACCGGAAGCACCACCAGATACGTACAAAAATAAACCAGGAAACCAGCAAGGTCTATGAGCTTCATGGTTTGTAAAATAGTATTGCTTGAAAAAAAAAGTTAATTGCAGGCATGGGGTGGGCAAACCGGTTTTGGTCCACTGTATCCTTTTTCATTATCGTAGGTTGAAAAGAGATGCCGGGATGTAAATGAGGGCTGTTTTGACTTTTTACCCTTAAAAATCATATGATAACATATCAACCCTTTACCGCCTGTTTCTTCAGGTTTTGCGACGCGTTCACTTTTATCAGGTTCCATAAAACCAAAGGAGATGGTGAATAAGTCACACCCATCCTGCTCAAAGGCGTCAAGGACTTTATGAATGGTATTATTTCCTTGCGCATAATTGGCTTGCTTAATTCGCATGAAGGTCCCGCGGGCGTATTCATTGACTCCATAAATTACATTAAATTCATTTCTGAAGTGACTGCACTGAATCGCCGATTCTGAGGGATTTGAACAGAATGATCCCATCTTCGTTGAAGGACTCGTCTCACTAAAGTGCCTGAATGAAGCGCCCTGGTGAGCCACTCCGCCCAGTACCAGCGTAAAATTTTTCATTGCATCCAATCCATAGAACAAGGAAATATGGGTCATATCTTGATGCGCGGCTTCCAGAGCGTGGATGCGTTTACGAAATCCTTGAATTGAAATGGCCTCGGTTTCCGGAGGCAACGATAAACCTTTTGTAGATTTTAACCTGGTGGATTCCGTTACAAAGTCATTGGTAATTACAGAAATTGTGTTAGAATCCACCGGATTGGCAAAGATACCTTCTTTTTCATCGAACATACTCATAGCCCTAAATTATAGAGGTGAATGGATTATGGAAATTAATTAAATCATTTGAATAATTTTCATTTTATTCAGACAAGGAACAACCGATTAGCAATTGAGGCCATAGTTGCTATTCTTATATTCTTATATTTTTAATTGAACGAACCATTCCCTTATTTTTCGACCGGACCAAAATAATGATCCAGCCAGTTAAGGGTTGCTTTCAAGACCTCAATACGGGGTGTCAGATGCCCAGAATCGTAAATGTTGATCTTCTTATCCCTGGCCGGAGTACCAAGCAAATCGAACATGGGTAATTGGGCGGACTCCACCGGGAAATACATATCGTGTTTGCCATTGACCATCAGCACCGGCTGGGTAATCCGGGGCAGAAAATTGATCTGATCCACTTCAGGAAATGTTTTGGTCATGGCCATTCCGCCTACATTCAGCATGACTACTTTGATCCTTTTCTCCACCGCTGGTAAAATGCCCCCCACAAATCCCCCCCAGCTGATGCCATAGAACGCCAGCTTATCTGTATCGATATCCGGCCTGGTTTCGAGGTAATCGATGGCCCGGCCCAAATCTTTCCGCCACATGATCACATGGTCTTTGTACTGGACGGTCTCCTGAGGTAAACGGGAATTCAGCTTATCGCGCCGGTTGTAGGTGCTTTTAAAGATCGGCTCCACGTATGCCCGACCACTTTTAAGAAAAAAATCATACCATCCGATGTAACTGTCCACATTGTATTCGGAAGTGTACAGGGCATTGGAACCGGGAAATAACAGAATGGTCTGATAGGGAGGCTTAAAGTTTTTGGGTAAATAAACGTACGCCTCCATTCGCTCATCACCATATCCGGCATCAAAAGAAACCTTTTCAATGGTCCAGAATTCCCGGTCATAGCTGGCTTCAACCCGGGCATTCAACGGATCTTTATCGTAGGCAAACTGGGTCAGGTAGATAGAAAAGGTGGCATTGTCCACTGGTTTTTCTTTGCGGTAATCCCGATAATCACCATGTATGGGTTGGTTCAACCCAAAGCGGTCCGGGTCATCCTGCAATTCTATCACACAACGGAACCCGTTGGATACGCTCCGGTCCAGTGCATTCTGGGTGTAACTGTCGTTGAAGGCGTAGGAAGGATCATTCCACCCGCCTCCCAGGACAAAGCGTTGATCATTGCTGCCGGTGGCATTGGAGCACCATTCACGGGCATTGCCGGCCATGTCGTACAATCCGAAGGTACTGTAGCCAGGAAGCGATCCCACTTCGACCGTCGATACGCCATTGAAATTGCTCAGCGGCACCATAAACTCCGTTCGGGCAGTAGCAGCCGCCCGGGACCACTCATAGATGGTGGGCAATTTTTTATGGACATACACCGCATAGGCAGCCGCTTCATACCAGGACACTCCAGTGACCGGATGATTTTCCAGTCCTGCCGGATAGATCCCGCCTTCCCAACCGGCGGGTCCCGGTCTCCCGGTTCGATCGACAAATAGTTTTACGGCTTCATCGATCGTTATCTCTTTACCATCCACCAGAATAGGTTCGGTCCAGTAGGCAGGATTGGTATAACCTCCTGCGTCAACGAAGGCTTTATATTGGCTGTTAGTTACTTCATACTTATCCATTAAGAACTCCGGAACCAATTTCCCTTCGACATTCTGCAGACTGGGCAAATCAAAGTAAACGGTCCGCCCGGGAATCCGCGCCATTTGCTCGGGAATGCTCCCCGTTGCATCCAGCTTGAGGTGGGTCAGATCCGGCTTTAGGTTGCTTAAAAAACCCGGGCCGGCATATTCCAGCGTTTGATACCCCTGCTTTCTGAATTCTACGCGGAGGTAAGCCCTTGGCAATTGTACATCAACCAGAGGTGTGATCCCCGCTGAACGCCATTCGGCGTCCGGTGTCGAATAATCCTTCCAGAACAGTTCGGCTCCGGGAGGATCTGTTTCAATGGTTAGGGTCGTGGCAATGGTCTGCCATAAGTCAGTCAATAGGGAATCATCCGGGATGATCTGTTTGGCCTCACGGGCCAGGTCAAAGGCTTTTACCGAAGGAATGTAATTCAAGCTTAATTCATCCTGGATGGCGGGTATTAGCTCATACCGGGCATCCTGCTTTTTAAGCCGCGGGGTAACGATCAGCCACGCTGCCAGGGCAATGATGATCAGAGGAATTCCTATTTTACTTCCGGTCAGAATGCGTTTCCCGACCGGTTTTTGCTCCTTGTATTTTTCGGCTTTCCCTTGCAATACTTTCCCCACCGGGACTTCCAGCCCCGGATTGCTGATGGCAAAGATCTCCATGGGCTCCCGTACATTCTTCAGCGAATAGAGGCCTAAGGAGACCGCCTGAATGTCTTTTTGATTCTTGATGTCATCCACGACCTTGGATGAGATCAGGATGCTTCCGGGAACGGCCAGCGATTCCAGGCGTGAGGCAATATTGACACCATCTCCATGCACATCGGCTTCCTCAAAGACCACGTCAGCCTGGTGGATACCGATGCGCACCGGCACTTTCGGCTCCTGTAGCATGACTCTCTGGACAGCAATCGCCGCCCGCACCGCTTCACTGGCACTGGTAAAACTGCACAGTGCACCGTCTCCCATGAATTTTACAATCCGGCCATTGTGTTCCCGGGCTTCCGCCTCAAGCTTTCCTTTCAATTTATCGCGGAGTGACAAGGCTAAAACCTCATCGTCCCCCATCAGGGCGGTGAACCCCATAATATCGGCGAAAAGTATTGCGGCCAGTTGACGAATTGGTGCCATACGCTAATCCTGACTAATCAATTTTACATTAAGATATTTATTAACCGCTGATTTTCTCTGCATCTGACTCATCCTGCTCATCATGTGACCTTTCCGATTATCGTCTTGTATTTTCAGTTTTCACCTAATATTTGACCATCCTATAATCCAATTAATTCAGATAACAGGTAAACGCACAATGAAACTGGTTCCCTGCTCTTTCTCGCTTTCAACTTCGATCTCCCCTCCATGAGCCTGGATAATGTCATAACTCAGGCTCAACCCCAGTCCGGTCCCCTGACCGGTCGGTTTGGTCGTAAAGAATGGCTGGAAGATCTTGGATTTTATTTGATCCGGAATACCGGAGCCATTGTCGGCTATTCTTATTTCAATATGTTCACCAAGTTGTTTGGTTGATATGGTAACTTCGGGATGGTAATTTGTATCCCCCTTCGCCAGGGCTTCGTCGGAAGTTGCCCTTAAACTTCGCTCAGTACAGGCCTGAAATCCATTATTGATGATATTCAGCAACACCCGGCCAAAATCCTGGGGAACAACCCGGATCTTTGATAAATCAGGATCCAGATCAAGTCGATATTCCGCGCTAAAGGATTTATCCCTGGCTCGCATGCCATGATAGGCCAGCCGTACATATTCATCACACAACGCATTAATATCGGTTAACTCTTTTTCACCTGAACTGGTCCGGGAATGCTGCAGCATGCTTTTCACGATCGAATCCGCGCGCTTGCCGTGCAGGTTGATTTTGAGCTCATTCTCCCGGATATCCTGTAGTATTTCATTTTCCAGATTTTCATTTCTTTCTCCTTTTTCCTTTGTCCTTTCTTCCAATAACTCATCGATCATTTCCTTATTCACCTCCGAGAAATTATTGACAAAATTCAGTGGATTCTGGATTTCATGCGCGATACCCGCAGTAAGCTCTCCCATGGAAGCCATTTTCTCAGACTGGATCAATTGTACCTGTGCGGTTTTAAGCTCGGCTAATGCATTTTCTACTTTTTCCTTTTCCTCCCGTAATTCATGGGTTCGTCGCTCCACTTTTTCTTCCAGGGATGCTTTTTCTTTTCTTAATGCACTTATCCTCCACTCTATAAAAGTCCACAGCAACGTAAGAAATGCGATTAAATAAATCAGATAAGACCACCAGGCACGGTACCAGGGAGGTAAAACCGTAAATGCATAACTGGTCTCAGACCATACCCCGGCAGGATTGACCGCTTGTACAATAAATGTATAGGTGCCTTCACTGATATGGCCAAAGCTTGCACTCGTCCGATCACTTAGTGGACTCCAGGCATCATCGTAGCCTTGCAGCTTATACTGATATTTCATCCGGCCTGCAAATCCCGGCTCGATGGCAGCAAAATCAATCCGCAGGTTATTCCTGTTGTAAGGAAGAATTAGATGCTGGGGTATGGGATAAAATGAGGAAATACCATCAAATTGTAACTTATGATATTTATCCAGCATCTGTTGGGATTCTTCTCCGGACAATACTTTCCCAAAGGTCGTAACCATTTCATTTTGAATGGCCAAACTATCTGCACCGATATCTAATCCCCGGGCATTTGCCAGGAAATTCCAGCAGATGTCATCATTATCGACTGCTATATTTTGCAGCTGCACCAGGTAATCATTTCGCGCCGGATTTAATTTTTCATAATCAAAACGGATAAGTTTACCATCTCCGGTTCCTCCCCATATAACTCCACCCTTGTCGACAAACAAGGAAAATTTGAACGCAAAATCCTTGATATCAAAACCAGTCGACGGATTGAAATTTTCGAATTGAATCTGGCCAGTATTTTTCCCCGGATCATTTTCATTCATCATGACCAGTCCGGAATTGGTCCCCATCCAGATACGGTGCTTGATCGTATCCCTTCTTAATGAATAAATGGTATTATCACCCAGGCCCATGGTAGTTGTATAAACTGTGATGGAATCATTATTGATTCGACAAAGTCCTTTTCCATAGGTTCCGGTCCAGATATTCCCGGACGCATCTTCGCACAATGAAGGCATCTCAGGGCATGGCATTCCGGATGCTGCAGAGTAATTCAAAACGGTCTTTGGATTCCATTTACTAAGGCCTTCACCACCAAACCACATATTTCCATTTTGATCCTGAATAACCGATACGGTCTGATTGGTAACCAATCCCTGCCCGGTGCTGAAGTGCCTGAAACTATTTCCATCAAATTTATAGGTGCCATTCCAGGTGGTAAACCACAGATTGCCCTGCTTGTCCTGAATGCTATTCAGGATTCCCGACCATTCCGGCAGTCCCTGATCAGAGGTATAATTCGTAAAAGTCTTCCCATCGAATTTGCTGATCGAGCCTAAGCAACCAAACCACAGATTTCCGTCATGATCCAACAAGATGCTGAATACATCTCCGGAAGCAAGCCCTTGTCTGGTATTATAATTGAAAAAATGGTGTCCATCGTATTTAAACACGCCACCACCGATTGTTCCTATCCAGTAATGACCATCCTTATCCTGATTAACCGCCATGATTTGCCTGCCACCGAGGCCGAGCGATTTCGAATATTTAGTCAGGAAGTTGCGATTGTATTTGCAAACACCACCATTTCGGGTGCCTATCCACATATTTCCAGATGGATCTTCAGTAAGAGTAGTTATTGCATCAACTGCCAGCCCGTTCGCATGAGTATAGTTGGTAAACAATGGGGTATAGTCATTTTCCTGTTGAACACATTTGCTCAATCCATTCCCTGTACCAATCCAGATCGCTCCATAGGAATCAGCTGCAATAACATTAATCTGGTCATCAACCAATCCATTTTCCACCGTATAATTGGTAATCCCGCTTTCAGTCAGCTTACTGATACCAATATCCGAACCTATCCAGATATTACCATCTAAATCTTCCGTAAGACAGTTAATGCGGTTATTGAGCAGTCCTTGTTTTTCGGAATAATTAATAAACTCGCTTCCAATGTATTTACTCAGTCCACCCATTGTTCCCAACCAAATATTCCCTTTCCGGTCTTCGAGGATACAATTAACCTGATCATCTGCCAACCCATCAGCAGTCGTTAGATGAACAATAATTGAAAGTGAATCCTGATTTCCGTATTTGCATTTATATACTCCGGAATCCGTACCCACCCACATATTTCCCACGTGGTCTGCATACATGGTTATATTGCCATTATCAGGAAAAGCCGAAGAAATAAATTTCGATCCATTGTATTTATACAGAATATTTACGTTCCCGGAATTTCCTGAGCTGGTCCAGATGTTTCCGGCAGTATCCTCAACCATACTGTAAACACCATTGTCCAGACCGTTTACTGCGGCGTAAGTGGTAAATTTATTCCCGTCATATCTGCTGCATCCGGCTCCCTGGGTGCTAAACCATAAATTGCCTTTTTTATCCAGAAGGGCATTTTGCACGAAATCAAGCCCCAGGCCGTCTAACGTATTATAAATGGTAAAATCCGGATCACCCAGGCCATCTGCATTTGGATTCGAGGTTACGGTAGGCTTTCCCGCTGTAATTCTTTTAGGTGCACGTGATCCTGTCAATAAAAATGCTTCTGGAGGATTGTTTACCGGATTGAGGACGCCCGTTAATTTCCTGGCATACCCCGGCCCGGCAATATCCTGTACATGTTGATTTTTCATGCAGGATAAAAGTGAGCTTATTATCAAAGTCAAGATCAGGAAATGAATTTTCATTTCATATACTTATACTATTGGCAGTTGTAATACGAACACACTCCCCTCACCTGGGTGACTCTCTACAGTGATCATCCCTCCATGTGCCTTTACGATATCATACGCCAGACTTAATCCCAGCCCCGTCCCTTGACCCGTCGGTTTGGTGGTGAAGAAGGGCTGGAAGATCTTGTCCTTGATATTATCTGGAATTCCAGGTCCGTTGTCTGTAATCCTAATTTCGATCTGACCATCCGACCTTTTCGTTGAAATTGAAATTGATGGATTTTCTACATCATGTATTGCCTGAAAGGCGTTATTGATGATGTTCAAAACGACTCTTCCAATATCTTGGGGCACCACCTTTATGTTCGGCAAACTGGAATCAAAATTTGTTTTAAGCGCGGCATTAAAAGATTTGTGTTTAGCACGAATACCGTGATAAGCCAACCGCAAATATTCTTCACAAAGCGCATTAATATCCGTCAGTTCCTTTTCACCTGAGCTGTTCCTGGAGTGCAGCAGCATGGATTTTACAATAGAATCCGCCCTTTTCCCATGGTGAATTATTTTTTGTTCATTCGCGGCAATTTCATCAGCAAGTGATTTGACGTGCTCCAGATGACCCTTCTCAAGTGCTTCTATTTGTTCTTCAATCAACTCCGAGTTGATTTCCGAAAAATTATTCACGAAATTCAAAGGATTCTGAATTTCATGGGCAATTCCGGCAGTTAGCTCACCCAGCGAGGCCATTTTCTCAGAATGGACTAGCTGTGATTGGGTTGATTTCAAATTTTCGATGGTCTCACGTAATGTTTTGGTCCTTTCAGCGATCGTCTTTTCCAGCTGTTTATTTTTTTCTTTTAATATCCTCGAACGGTAATTTACTATAAGTGTAATCAACCCGGATAACAGGATGCCATACAAAATATATGCCCACCACGTTAGCCACCAGGGGGGCAGAATCTCGAAAGTGAATTCTGCTGGTTTACTCCAGGAACCATTGAATTCATTTACACTCACTTTAAACGTGTAGTCGCCGGGACTTAAATTATAATAGTTGAGCGTTTTGGGATTGCTCTTCGCGTAAATCCAGTCCTTGTCGCTCCCTGTTAACTGATATCTGTAGTTTATTTTGTCCTGGTTAAATAGATCATTGGTGGCATAACTAAAGCTAATGGAGTTATGGTCACTGGGCAGTTGCAAGCCAATGGGAATATTGTATGGATATTTTAACGCTGTCCAATTGATCCTGGAATCGTATCCGGAGGAAGCTGACAACGAATCACTAAAATTAAAGGCCTTATCCAATATGGAGACTCCGGTAATATGAACCTCATGACCTGATCCAGGCACCGGATCCTTGTCATTAAAAACGACTACTTTAGGATTTGGACCGGCTACCATCCATACCTCACCACTTTTAGTCCTTGTGCTTGATTTTTGATGGTAATCCGGGCGTAAAAAACCCTGAGATGGCCCAAGATCATAAATGGAATAATCTCCATTTTCCAGAGGCTCTTTACTCATGACCATAAGACCATTCGTCGAACCTACATACATCTGATCTTTTCCTTCTACCAAGTCCCAAAGCTCCGAGGAATGAAGGCTTTCATCACCGTAATTCGTTATGAGCTGATCCTTGATATTAATGATTGATAATCCCTTCGTTGTCGCTACCCACAGGATATCATTCTCAACTAAAATGATGTCCATAATATCGTTTCCAATCAAGCCTTCTTTTTTTGTGAGATGTTTTATAGTATTCCTGGTCGGATCGATGACGACCAGGCCTTCCGTAGTAGCCAACCAATACTGCGAAAATGCATCCGCAATTACATTTTCAACCTTATTACCAGGTATTTGACCTCCTTTTTCATTAATTATCTTAAGCGTTCCATGATTCAGGTCAAATTGGTAAAGACCTTTATTGAGGGCTAACCAGTAAAGACCATGCGCATCAATCATTAGATCATTAATCCCAGAGTCGATTTGTTGCTCATTCGAATAGCGTGTAAGTTTTTTTTGACGAGTATTAATCAAATCAAATCCAACTCCCGCCCCAACACAATAAATACCATCGTTAAGTTCTTTGAAAAATTGAATGTCATCGTTATTTGAGGCCCGTAACATGCTACGGGTAATCGTCTTAATTTGGCTTTTATCTTTTGAAATAATATCTATACCAATATAACCTCCCAGCCAGGTCTCACCTGATGAACTCTCCATGATTTCCCATGTTTCGAGATTCATTAAACCATTCGATTTATCCAGGTATTGGATATCCAGGTCATTCAGATCTTTCAATAAAATGCCTCTGCCGTCGGTGCCGATCCAAAGTACATTTCGGTCATCGATGTAGAGCGGACATATTTGCCAGGTACTAATCACTGCTGAATTTATTGGTACTTTTTTGATCATTGTCTCCTCTGGATTGAGGATGCTCAACATATTATTTCGAGAGATATAAAGATTTTGCGAGGTGTCTTCAATAAATTGACCGGATAGATCGGTACCACCTGTGAATTCCCTTAAGTAGTAGACAGAGTCTTTAGCTATATTTATTTTGGCTATGTTACCTCCACCCCAATTTGTGGCCCAAATGTTTGCATTTTTATCTTCGTACAGACCGGTTATCCAGTTGATATTGAAATCATCCCATTCCAGTGTTTTATAATAGGATCTGCTTTGGTCAATTACCACTATTTTATCTTGGGTGCCAATCCAAATATTGTTTTCCTTATCCGTAAGTCCGGTGACAGATTGCTTTATATTTAGCGGATACTGTTTGATTGTAGATGCGTTATAATCAATTTGAAAAATACCAGAATTACTGGAGGAAACCACCCAATACAGGCCTTCATGATCCATAAATATTTCCATATAGTTTTCTTCGGAAGCGTAGTGATAGGCCCTATTGTTGGCAATATCCAGGATATTTATGCCTTGTTTATCACTGACTGTCCAGATTCGGCCCTCTTCATCCAACAGCAGGGACTCGATCGCCGTATATGGATAAATGTGCAAGCGTTCACCATCAAAATGACACAGTGAAGTTGTGGTAGCAAGCCATTGCCCGTTAGCCCCATCAGAGATAATATCCAGGACGGTTACATCCGGTAGACCTTCAGAAACAGAAAAATTAATGAAACCTGACGTCAGATCTTCTTGTGGATTAAATGGATCGATTTCTTTGATGACTGGTCCTGGGATCTCAGTTACAGTTAATATAAATGGCTGTATACTGGCGGAGTCAAATACAATGGCTTGATTGGGAATATTGTCCCAATCGAGAAGATGCGCTTCCAACGGCTTTCGCAACGGTTGGTATTGGGGCATGGAAAACGGCCGTACTGGAAGTTTGTCCAAATCAAGCGGATAGGATTTGGGTGGTTGAATGGTCTTGGGATCCACTTCTTCCCACACGATCTCCTTTTCTTCTGAAAAAGTGAATGGTTTGGCCCGTTGGTTTACTTGTATTTCAACCGAAGCATCGGGTAGATCAGATGTTCTATTACAGGACAGCAATACAATCAAAGAAAGGAATAAAAAGAAATGGCGTTTATAACTGGTCATAATTACCCGGTTCAATTCGTGTTGAAATAGTATCTAAGTTTAGGTAAATGGATGATAAAGGCTTTTCCCTGAGGAATCCATCCCAACCACCTGTGATGCAAGCTGCCATATTTCAGGTCCTGAGCAATGACTGGAAGCCAGGGAATGCCGGTTAAACGATAAATATCAATTGGAATGTATCGGGCATTAAGCCAGTGCATCTGATTGGTTTTTTGTGGCAGGGTGTTTTGATTGGCGTTCCGACCTATCCTTGCTGAAGATAAAATTTATTAGCTAGATATACCAGTAAGCTGCAAAACCAGAGTCTGTGATTGATTCGTTACATTCATGAATGCATTGAATTTATTGAAAAGCCAATCCGAGCAAAGCAAGGTTCAGGTTGTCGGACACCTCACCTTTATGCCTTACTTCAATGGAATGGTTTCGTTTTGATTTCCATTCAAAAGCTGATTGACGTCTGTCCTATCTCCAGTCATTTCCCAGGATCCTAACCATATCGGAATATTACCTATAGCATTCAGGCGGTCGAAAAAGTCTTTTAACTGGAAGGGCTCACCGATAGCCTCCTGCTTACGGGCAAATTGTGCCAGGGTGTTTTCCAATAAATATTTACCGGTGATGTAGCTGGTGCCATAACCCGGCTGACGGAGATACAAATGTTGCTCAAAAATGCGCAACTCCTTCTCGGTCTTCATCCAGCCCCGCGGCGTATATTCGGAATGGATGCCGCCGGCTTCTTCCATGGTCATTTCGTTGGCCTGCGCATAGAGGGAGCCAAGGCCCCGGGCAGCGCGCTGGGCGATCATAATGTATACAATCTCGCGGGTGCGAGGTGAATCATCGTAAAGCCCGGCCTGCATGAATAGTTCTTCGACCGCAGTGGCCGTGCCTTCATTACGGGAATCGAAAATATTGTAAAGCAACGGTCCGCGACGAATCACACTTGGATGGGGTTCGGTATCCATGCGGGCGAGCTCAAACCAGTGGTAAAAATGAGAAAAGAGCGGCCGGGGATCATGGTGGGCAGTGATCAAAAAGAAATTGCGTTCCTCCGCCGGTACAAACGAGCCCAAATGCTCCCGTATAGCTGGTTCAAAATAATCCTTAACTGTAACAATATCCTCTTTCTCCAGAAAATCCATCAGGCTGCGGACACCTTGTTCAGCCAGGGAATCATAAGCTTCCGGGGAATTTACGGCCTGCAACTGGGGCAAATCCCGGTTGCGGTGTTCTTCCAGCTTCAAGGCTGACCATGCCCGGGCAAGTTCCCGCTTTAACAGGATCACTTCGTCGTTCCAGGTGAGCGGAACCAGGTGGACATTTTGCTGGTACCAGGTATAATTTTCTTTACCGATGCCTGAGGGACCGTTTTTCATAGGAGCCTCGCCTTCCAGCCAGCTCACCAATTCCAGGGTGGAGGTGTTCGCATTTTGAATCGCCGTTACCAATTCATCATCCCCTGTCACACCGGGGAGACCCAGGATGGTCTGGAGGTCGGCGGCCTGGGTACGAATATCGCGGATACCGGTGACCCACAGGTCTCTGGCATTACCGGAGAGGTTTTGCATGGCCTGTTTATTGAGGGGTGGGATTACTTGCAGGTCATGAATCAAGCGTTCTTTTTCTTCGGTAGTAAGGGGAAATACGTACGTCCACAGTTCAGTGATTGCGTGATGCGTGGGGCCTTCGTGGGCAGGTACATCGCTGCGTTCCATCCAGACCGATTTATAAAAAGCAGGATCACGAACCCATGGTTGAAGAATGCGGTCATTAAAGTCATAGCCGTTCATTTCGGCCCGGACGATGTTCCAATCCACTTGCTGGGCAACCGGCCAGGATGTGTCATTCATCACCATGAGCCGTTGCCGCAATTGTTCAAATGCAGGGCGCCGCCGAGCAAAAGTTGCAGCTGAATAATCCGGCGCGCCTTCCAATAATGGCGGTTTTTCAAAGCTTCTCCATTCCTGAAAGAGGTTCACCAGGCCTTCGTATTTGGAAGATTCTGATTCTGAAGTTTGATCCTGACTCACGGGCTGGCAGCCGAACATCAGGAATAACAGCACAGGTAAGAGAAGACGGTAATTCATCGTTGTTTTCGTTTTTTCTGAAGTTATGCATTTGGCCACAAACCGGTAGGAACTTTACCACACCGGCAGCGACACCGTGAAAGTTGCTCCCTCTCCAGTAATCGATGTAACCTTAAGTTCTCCCCCGTGTGCTTTCACAATATCATAGCTCAGACTCAATCCCAGCCCAGTTCCCTGGCCGGTCGGTTTGGTGGTGAAGAAAGGCTGAAAGATCTTGTCTTTGATGGAGTCAGGGATGCCGGGACCGTTGTCGGTTATTTTTATTTCAATATGGTCCCCGGCACGTTTTGTTGAAACCAACAAGGTCGGGTCTTTCGTGCCCTGAACGGCTTGAAAACCATTATTGATGATGTTTAATAGCACCCGGCCAATATCCTGAGGGATCACATTTATTTTCGGTAAGCTCTCGTCGAAATCCGTTTTTAAATCAGCATTAAAGGATTTATCCCTGGCCCGCAAACTATGGTATGCCAGACGTACATATTCATTGCACAATGCATTGATATCGGTGGGTTCTTTTTTCCCCTCACTTTTTCTTGAATGCTGCAGCATCCCTTTTACGATGGCGTCTGCCCGCTTACCATGATGATTGATCTTTTCAAGATTGGTTTTTATGTCACTGCTTATTGCTTTTGCTTCATCCACATCACCCTTATCCAATTCTTCATTCAATTCATCGATTAACTCATTGCTTAGTTCAGAAAAATTATTGACGAAGTTTAATGGGTTTTGTATCTCGTGTGCAATGCCTGTTGTAAGCTCTCCAAGTGAAGCCATCTTTTCGGATTGTATAAGCTGGCTTTGCGTAGACTTCAATTCTTTTAAAGCTGTTTTGAGTGAGCTATTAACTTTTTGTTTCTGTTTGATATTTCTAAATTGAGTGAATGCCAACACCACAAAAAACAGTATACAGGCAATGAGGCCATATACTTTAAGCTGACTTTGAAATTGCTTTTGCAAATAGCTTTTTTCAATAGCCTCCTTCTGTTGCCTCGATGTTTCATTTAAAATGATGGCCTGGAACTGGGTAGCTTTTTCATTATTAAATAAGGTATCTTTTAGAGAAACATACAATTGCAAATATTTATATGCGCTATCGGGATACCCTGTGGCGGAAAATAAGTTAGCCACCAAAGGGCTGATCTCAGACAGGTAATAGTTTGAGTTTTCGCCCCAGCCGCTGGAAATAAGAGCATCGATATTATTCGTTTTAAAAAACATGTATGCCTTTTGAGCATAAATAAGTGCTGAATCTGTTTGGTTATTTTTTTGATATAGTTTAGCCTTGCCCAGCCATGCTAATGCCCCGAAATGATGGATTGTTTCAGGAATATCCAATAAAATGGAATCGTATTTATTCATGGCAGCCTTGCTATCATCAAGCAAAGCATAAATATCGCCAAGCAGGAGCTGGGTTCTTAAAGCATACAACTCAGTTGCCACATTCATATTTAGTCTTTCGAGTTTTTTTGCATAAAACAAAGCCTCGGTAGGTTTATTGAGTTTAAAATAGGCGCTCGCTATTGTATAGTTTGTGCTATAGATGTAATAGGTGTACCAATTAGACTTACTACCATCCATGCCAGCTAATACGGTATCCATTTTTAACCCGCAATCCAGCATCCTGTTATAATCCTTCATGGAGGCATACAATATTGCCAGCGAACGTAGCGCATCCGATTTCATGTATGCTAATGCTGAGCCTTCGGCTAAAGAAAGATTGTCGAGGCGGATCTCAAGTGACTTCGAATAATTGCCGGCTGTATGGAATATGGTAGCATTTACTTCCTGCATATTAAAAAGGAAATAAATTTTATTATCATCCTTAAACCAATCTTTATACTTTCCGGATGATTTTATTTTATCAAAGACTTCTTTCGCTTTACCGGCGTAATAGATAGCAGAATCAGCGTTATAAAAGTCGGCATAATAAGGATACGTATTGGCGAGTGCAGCGTAGTTAAAGAGCAGCGTTGAATCTTCAGTTGAGTTGCTGATGGCAAACCATTTATTTACCAGGAACTCATCCTGCCATTCCATTATTTTATCCTCCAGCGTGGTATCATGTTCAATATTAATGATCCGGTTGGGAATTTCATCAAAATTAAAAGCCTTTTCTACGGAGGCCCAGTTACCCCTGTGAAACTTATATTCTATCGCTCCATTTGGTACATCAATCGTAATGGCTTTTTTATTGTTACCGTATGGCTTTAATAAATACCTGGGGTTTGCATTTGCATCCCAGTTATTAAATGTGCCTGCCAGGAAAATCGAATCGTGTTTTATCCGTGTTTCTTCATTTACAATAAAAGTGACTTTACTTTGGCTGTATAGGCAGGCTGCCATTATGGAGAAGAGTAGTGTGAGGAATAGCTTCATGCACTAAAGATTTGGCTTTAAAAAATACTGAACGCAGTTCCACCGCCATCTCCTGTTTCCACTTTTATTTCTCCTCCATGCGCCTTCACAATATCGTAGCTCAGACTCAATCCAAGCCCAGTTCCCTGCCCCGTCGGCTTGGTCGTAAAGAAAGGCTGGAAAATTTTGTCTTTGATATTGTCAGGAATGCCAGAGCCATTGTCGGATACTTTGATTTCAATTTTATCCAGCAGCTTTTGGGTGGAGACAACCACTTCAGGTTTTTCAACATCGGTCACAGCCTGAAAAGCATTGTTGATCAGGTTTAAAAGGACCCGTCCTATGTCCTGAGGAACTACTTTTAATAAAGGCAGGTTTTCGTCCAGTTCCAGTTTATACCCTGCATTGAAACTCTTGTCTTTCGCCCGCATTCCATGATAAGCTAACCGCAAGTATTCGTCACACAATGCATTGATATCGGTAGGCTCCTTATCCCCGGAACTGATGCGGGAATGCTGCAGCATACTTTTGACAATGGCATCCGCTCGTTTCCCGTGATGATTGATCTTTTCCAGATTACTTTTTAAATCAGAAGTAATCGCAGCAACTTCTTCCAGATCACCCTCTTTGACTTCTTCCTGCAATTCATCCAGAAGCTCCTGACTGACCTCTGAAAAGTTATTGACAAAATTCAGCGGGTTTTGGATCTCATGGGCGATGCCAGCGGTCAGTTCTCCCAGTGATGCCATTTTTTCAGACTGGATGAGCTGGGCCTGTGTCGACTTCAAATGGGATAATGTTGTTTCTAACTTCTTATTGACTCTTTGTTTTTTTAAATTATTTCTATATAAGATAACTGAAACCAGACCAACTATACCGAGGCAGCTTGCAATTAAAGTAAATCGTAATCGACTTCTGTATTCTGCTTCCCTTTCTTTAAGTTTCATCGATTTTTCCTGTTCATTAATTACACCGTTTTTCAGATTATTCAACGCAATACTTCTCCGACTAAAGTCCTTGTCTTTTTCTATTATAGCCAGTGTTTGGTATTTTATAACACTGTCTTTATTGTCTTTCAGTTTATATGCTTCTGCAAGGTCAAAAAATATTTCTCCCAAATTTCCTTCGCCATGAAGCAATATTCTTCGATTTGCATAGAGAATTGCAGAATCGGGTTCCTTTTGTACATTTAAATAAAAGGAGGTCATTTGTCTGAATGTACCATTCAAATTGGTAAGATTATTAAAATAGGAACTGATAGCAATACTTTTTCTGAAATAAAAAAGTGCCGAATCGATATGATTCATTTTGAGCGAAATCATACCAATCAGCATATTACAATATCCTAAAGGCTTGCTGTCCCCCGCTTCTGTTAACAATTGCATGGCCTGTCTTTCCAACTGCCATGCTGTATCAATGATATTCTGATTAAGATATTTATGACCCAGGTCCAGGTTGATATAGCCCAAATTGGCAGGAAAATTATTCTTTTCAGCTATGCTTTTTGCAGTCAGCAGTAATTCCATTGATTTTTCATTGTTATCGGTGCTGGCCATTAAATTTGCAAAATCCTGGTACACTTTCGTAAGAACCAGGTAACGTTCTCTTTCGCCTGAAATAGTGTTATTATCGCTTTTCCATTTTTTACCATTATATAAATTATTATTCGCAATTTTAATTGCATCTGTGAAACAGGTAAAGGCTTCGGAATATTTATCCAGATGAGTCAATGCATGCCCTTTTTCACTTAGAGAAGCAGCCGCATTTAAGAACATTTGATTTTTTATTGCCAAATCAATGCATGCATCTGAAAAATAAATTGACGAATCCCTGTCAACCTCAACATAAAAATCAGCTAAAAGAGCCTGAATTTTATATTTTGATGAATCATCAACTGCCTGTTGCAATGCTTTGAATAAACTGTCCCTAACGGGTTCCTGCGAATTTGCATGTTTTACCTGAATAAGGAAGACTAATAAGATAAAATGAAATGTTTTCATTTTTAATCTTTTGCTTTTTTTCAAAATTTGTTTTATAACCTTAACCTAATTGAGGGGCATTTGAATCACAAATTCAGTTCCTTTATTTCCTTTTGTATTTACTTTTATTTCACCTCCATGTGCTCTCACAATATCATAGCTCAGACTCAATCCCAATCCCGTTCCCTGTCCGGTAGGTTTCGTGGTGAAGAAGGGCTGGAAGATCTTGTCTTTGATGGAATCGGGGATGCCGGAGCCATTGTCGGCGATGCGGATTTCAATTTGCTTATCCAGTAATTTTGTTGAAACCGAAACGGCAGGGTTTTCTACATCCTGAATCGCCTGGAAGGCATTGTTGAAGATATTCAGCACCACTCTTCCGATATCCTGAGGGACCACCTTGATTTTGGGCAGGTTGGGATCGAATTCTGTTTTATACTCAGCATTAAAGCTCTGGTCTTTAGCCCGCATTCCGTGATAAGCTAACCGCAAGTATTCGTCACACAATGCATTGATATCGGTAGGCTCCTTATCCCCGGAACTGATGCGGGAATGCTGCAGCATACTTTTGACAATGGCATCCGCTCGTTTCCCGTGATGATTGATCTTTTCCAGATTACTTTTCAAATCAGATGTAATCGCAACAACTTCTTCCAGATTACCTTCTTTGACTTCTTCCTGCAATTCATCCAAAAGCTCCTGACTCACCTCCGAAAAGTTATTGACAAAATTCAGCGGGTTTTGAATCTCATGTGCGATGCCAGCGGTCAGTTCTCCCAGTGATGCCATTTTTTCAGACTGGATGAGCTGAGCCTGGGTGGATTTCAGATTTTCATGCGTTTGCTCCAATTCGGTATAGGCTTTTTCAATCTGTCTGGCCTGTTCCAACTCGCGGGCTTGGGTTTTTTCCCGCTCCAACCTCATGGCTTTGGCTTGCTGATACAAAAGAATGCGCCTTCCGAGCAATAACAATAGCAATGCGTAAATTCCATACGCCAACCAGGTTCGCCACCAGGGAGGAGCAATAGTGATCTTGATGGCCCTGGCATCTTCCTCATTCATCCAGACACCATCGGCATTGGCGGCCTTCACCTTAAAAATATAGGTGCCGGGAGAAAGATTGGTTAAGGTCGCTTTCCTTAAAGTTGATGGCGCCGACCAGGTATCATTGTAGTTTTCCAGTATCCAGGAATACAGATTATCTTCTGACCGCAAATAATGCAAATAGACATATTCAAAGGTGATATCCTTTTGCCAATGCTTGAGCCTGATGGCATCGGTATAGGACACGGCTTTGCTAAAAATAGCACCGTCAGGCTGGGAATACGATGAGTCATTGATGGTCATTTTTGTAAGAACCACATCTCCCGTTGTAGCGTCGCGGCCAAATAAGTTTTCCGGCACGATGCGATTCAGTCCAAAATTCCCTCCTATCCAAATCTCTCCATTTTTTCTTTTGATTTCGTAGTAGTCTAAGCTATATGGCTGAAAACCATCCTTTTCATAATAGGAGTAAAATGTTTTGGTTTCAGGATCAAAAATGGATAATCCTCTCTGGGTAGGAATATAGAATTTTCCGGATCGGTCTACCGCCAGACCCAGATTGGGTCCCACGGAAACGATATCATTGTGCAGGAGCCCTTTTTCGTCCCCATAATAAACAAAATCCCCTGTTGCATCATCAAAATTGGTCAATCCCACACCGGAGTAGGTGCCTAACCATAACGAACCTTTCTGGTCGTAGGCAAAAGTCTGTATAGAACCTATTCGAACTTCGGAAGACATTTTAATGAATCGATTTTCGTCAGGTAAAAATTGATTCAAACCACCTATATTGATTCCGAACCAGAGGCGACCTTTGCTATCCTCCGTTATGATTCGAATCATATTTGAACCGAGGGAATTGGAATCTCCAGGTACATTTTTATACGGTATGAATCCGTTTTCTTCTTCATTGAGGCAAAAGAGTCCGTCCCACCGGGTACCCACCCATAGTTTTTGCCTGGAATCCTGGAAAATAGCGGCAACTAAATCCCGCGTACCCCTTCGTGGATTCCATACCGGAGACAGCTTTTTTATC
Organism: Lewinellaceae bacterium; assembly: GCA_020636135.1. Classification (NCBI taxonomy): domain Bacteria; kingdom Pseudomonadati; phylum Bacteroidota; class Saprospiria; order Saprospirales; family Lewinellaceae; species Lewinellaceae bacterium. Next base: position 2,883 of record JACJYK010000001.1, on the reverse strand, counting down.
AGCTTACCTGTGCCAGGGGCTAATTCCATCAGGCCCTCCTTATTCATCGCCACCCAAAGCCGACCCGATGGGTCGGTGTAAATATACTGGCAAGGATTCCTGCCATCTTTTTCGACGAAAAACCGCTCAAACCGATGACTTTTTTCCTGCCATAGATTTAACCCGTTATCCGTACCAATCCAAACCCCACCCTGGGAATCTTCATGAATCGTTGTGATCAAATCATTACTCAGCGTGCCGGGATCGGTAGCCTTGTGCTGAATACGCAGGAAATTTAGTTGTTCTGGCCGGTAGATAGCCGCTCCCTTTGCTGTACCTATCCATAACCTGTTATTGCTGTCTTCAAATACCGCTTTGATATCGTCATCCGGCAGGGTATTGGGGTCCTCGTAATCAAATCGAAACAGGTCCATCTGATGGTTTTTAGGAGCCTGTTTAAACAACCCGGGCTTTGCCCCTATCCACCAAAGACCCGTCCGGTCCTTGAGGTTAGGGAAAAACACATTACCCGGTAAAGGAGGATTTTCCCGGTTATTGAATTTGCTATCGTAATAACGAAATGCATTTGTCGCCAGGTCGTAATAAAGAAAAAATGTCCTGGTCCTGTTTGGGGTAACACATTGAAACCAGCTACCTGTAGAATCATCAAACATAGGCAGAAAATAATTGATCTCAGGAGGCCCCTGATCATACGTCAGCATTCCGTCGCCATAGCGATAGGTAGTCACCTGATCCGATGCGCCATCCACCTTTGACAGAATTCCTCCCCAATGGGAGACCCAGTAGTTACCATGGTAGTCCTGAATGGCAAACACGGGCCATTCGGCAACCAGGCGGCTCTTTGATTTTTCACTGTTCAGGTATGCTTTGCTTATACTTCTTTGTTGCATATCAAAGACATAAAATCCAAGATCACCGGTAAGGAGCAAGGAAGCGCCAAGTCCTCTGGTGATAAAATGAATGGTATCCGTAAGGCCTGCAGCTGTCAGTGCTTCACCTACCAGAAGAATGACTTCAAACTGGTCAGTCACCGTATCCAGAAAACATAAATTTTTTCTTTTATCAAGCATCCATAAACCATAATCGGCCACCGCATGGTCTTCCCCATAACTGTAGGAACCATAACGGGAATAATTTCCATCGGCCAGGTCCGGATAGAAACTGAATTTACCCGATTCAGGATGTAAACAACCAAAATGAAAGTTATCCGAATTGGGTTCATAGGCCTTAAACCAGATATTGCCCCGGGGATCATCAAAGAGAATAGAAGCGTACCCCCCCTTTTTATCTAATGGATAATAGTTGGAAAACTTCTCCATGACCGGATCGTAAGAGGTGATTACGCCATCTTCGGTACCGATCCAAATTTTACCGTCCCGGCTTTTGATGACTCCACCATTACAACCGGAAAGATAGGCCCCTGAGGTATCTGATTTATCCAGCTTGCCTTTGAATACCTGAAATTCATAACCGTCGTATTTCACCAGCCCGGCTTGTGTACCAAACCAGACAAATCCCTGATCATCCAGGAGGATATCCTGGATATTTCCTTCAGGCAGTCCATCAGGCACACCGTATTTCTTAAAGAAGAGATTACTTTCCTGTGCAGAACTTAATATCGAAATAAATAAAAATAATAAAGGCAACAGGATGCCATACCTGTGACTTGTCTGTTGGAAGATAAACTGTAGAACCGTTGCCAACCTTTTTAATTGCTTTTGCATTTAGATCACTCCTCTGCTGATACAATATCGTAAATAGTACTGATAACCATCACTTTCACTCGGGCTGTCTCGTCATCCACTCCGAACCGGTAGAAGGTAATGATTCAGGAAAGAGGTAATTGGATGGTAAATACGCTACCCTTGCCTTCGTGACTTTTCACCCCGATCGATCCCCCGTGTGCCTTCACAATGTCATAGCTCAAACTTAATCCCAATCCGGTCCCCTGCCCGGTAGGCTTGGTGGTGAAGAAAGGCTGGAAGATCTTGTCTCTGATATTTTCCGGAATTCCGGGACCATTATCGGTGATGCGGATTTCAATCCGGTTATCCAGTAATTTTGTTGAAACCGAAACGGTTGGGTTTTCTACATCCTGAATCGCCTGGAAGGCATTATTGAAAATATTCAGCACCACTCTTCCGATATCTTGCGGTATCACTTTTATTTTCGGCAAGCTCTCATCGAAATCCGTTTTGAAATCGGCATTAAACGATTTATCCCTGGCCCGCATCCCATGGTAGGATAATCGCAAATATTCATCGCACAATGCATTTATATCCGTCAGTTCTTTTTCAGCCGAACTGGTACGGGAATGCTGCAGCATACTTTTTACAATGGCGTCTGCACGTTTACCATGCAGGTTGATCTTGAGCTCATTCTCCCGGATATCCTGGAGTAAATCACTTTCCACCGTTTCGTCCCTTTCATCTTTTTCCTTAGTCCTTTCACTCAGGAGCTCTTCAAGGAGTTCCGTATTCACCTCTGAGAAATTATTCACAAAATTCAAGGGATTCTGGATCTCATGCGCGATACCGGCTGTGAGCTCACCCAGGGAGGCCATCTTCTCGGACTGGATGAGTTGGGATTGGGTTGCTTTTAATTCATGTAGTGTGGTCATCAAGATGGTGTTGGCTTTTTGTTTCTGACGGGCATTGCGGTAAAGAATAAGTGCCACAATCAGAATAAAAATCAACCCGGCAAATAGTGAATAAAATCTTATCCTGTTTTGGGTTAGTAGCTTTCCCTTTTCCAATTCTTCGAGTCGTAATTGTTCACCAAAAGAGATATTCTGGTACTGAGTTAGGTTTGCTATTTTCTCCTGGCTTAGACTGTCTCGTGTAGTGAATGCCAACTCCAGGTATTTCAGTGTGCTGTCCCGTT